>NZ_KV821218.1:0-231 GCF_001815585.1 Anaerococcus sp. HMSC075B03 | reverse complement strand
GAAAACTTTGAAAAATTATGAAAGATTTCTTTGAAATCTTTCACCCCTCGATTATGGGCTTGGTGGAGATGAAGAGATTCGAACTCTTGACCCCCTGCGTGCAAGGCAGGTGCTCTCCCAACTGAGCTACACCCCCATGTAACCTTTAATTTTACTACAAAGTTTACTTCGTTCCAAACAAAGTTTTTTTAAATTTTCTTTGGTAAAAGTCAGCGTACCGACTTTTTACTC
>NZ_KV821217.1:1040-1895 GCF_001815585.1 Anaerococcus sp. HMSC075B03 | reverse complement strand
TGCTCTATCCAGCTGAGCTACAGGCGCATAATTAAAAATATAAGTTTATTAATATCTTAACAATATAATATGGTACTATCATTACCTACTGTAATATAGATTATACCACAAAATTTTAAAAAATAAAAATAATTTATAAAAAATGGAGCGGGTGAAGGGAATCGGACCCTCGCAACCAGCTTGGAAGGCTGGGGCTCTACCACTGAGCTACACCCGCATAAAATTGGAGCGGAAGACGGGATTCGAACCCGCGACCCTCGCCTTGGCAAGGCGATACTCTACCACTGAGCCACTTCCGCAAATAATATAAAAGGAAATAACAAAGTGAAAGCTAAAATAAACTTTAAAATTAAATTAGCAAGCACCCACAATTCCTATTTTAAATAAATGTTAAAATTTATAATATAAAAGAAAACCTTAATATGGAGCTGATGATAGGACTTGAACCTACAACCTATTGATTACAAATCAATTGCTCTACCAATTGAGCTACATCAGCACATTGGATCTCTATTGAAATCCAAGTCCTTAATTAGCCGGACAGGCATCTGGCGACTTAGATGGGACTCGAACCCACGACCTCCGCCGTGACAGGGCGGCATTCTAACCAGCTGAACTACTAAGCCATAATTAAAACAGCCTAATATTAAAAATATTATGGTGGAAGTAACAGGGCTCGAACCTGTGACCCCCTGCTTGTAAGGCAGATGCTCTCCCAACTGAGCTATACTTCCATTCGGTAACACTACTGGGATTTGTATCCGATAAATTATCCAGTGGATGATTTATCTCGAAAACTACCTTGATATAAAAATGAAGTTTTCGTGTCCCATGTAGGGTTTAAAATCTGAAAGA
>NZ_KV821217.1:724-940 GCF_001815585.1 Anaerococcus sp. HMSC075B03 | reverse complement strand
CGATGTCTTAACCGCTTGACCATAGGGCCTCAATCATTATCATATTCATTAAACATACTTTTTTTAAAAAACTTGCAGCAAGCTGCAAATGTCTTAGTCGGCTTGTTGACAAAGTTGCAAAAAACTTTGAAACACAGCGAAATCTGACCTTCATACCATTTGCTTCGCAAATGGTGATAGGTCATTATGGTGACCCTACCGGGATTTGAACCCGGG
>NZ_KV821217.1:0-624 GCF_001815585.1 Anaerococcus sp. HMSC075B03 | reverse complement strand
TTGACAAAGTTGCAAAAAACTTTGAAACACCGCGACATCTGACCTACCATCAATTTATTTCATAAATTGGGTTAGGATCATAAACCGCTTGACCATAGGGCCATAAAATTATAAAAAAATATAAGTGGTGACTCCACCGGGATTTGAACCCGGGATACCAGCGTGAGAGGCTGGTGTCTTAACCACTTGACCATGGAGCCTAAAAGCTCCATGCTGGTTAATAAGCTAAGAGCTTATAAAAAAAATGGTAGCGAAGAAGAGACTTGAACTCTTGACACTCCGGGTATGAACCGAATGCTCTAGCCAACTGAGCTACTTCGCCACATGGTTGCGGGAGTAGGATTTGAACCTACGACCTCCGGGTTATGAGCCCGACGAGCCACCAAGCTGCTCCATCCCGCGCTATAATAATTGCTAAGTTATGAGCTACTTGAAGCTATATCTATTTAAAGAAACATTGGCGCTCAGGGTGGGGCTCGAACCCACAACCTACCGGTTAACAGCCGGGTGCTCCACCATTGAGCTACCTAAGCACTCTAAATAAAAAAATCTTATATAAATACCTTCTATTAATAAAAATAGAAGATATTTTTATAAGTTTGGCAACTTCCTAGTCTCCCGGGA
>NZ_KV821216.1:0-539 GCF_001815585.1 Anaerococcus sp. HMSC075B03 | reverse complement strand
GGTAAAAGTCAGCGTACCGACTTTTTACTCTTAGAAAGGAGGTGATCCAGCCGCACCTTCCGATACGGCTACCTTGTTACGACTTCACCCCAGTTACTGACCCTACCTTCGACTGCTGCGTCCAATTGGTTCGCTCACAGGCTTCGGGTATTGCCAACTCCCATGGTGTGACGGGCGGTGTGTACAAGACCCGGGAACGCATTCACCGCGACATTCTGATTCGCGATTACTAGCAACTCCAACTTCATGTACTCGAGTTGCAGAGTACAATCCGAACTGGGACAGACTTTGTGAGTTTCGCTTCAGATCGCTCTTTCGCTGCCCTCTGTATCTGCCATTGTAGCACGTGTGTAGCCCAAGTCATAAAGGGCATGATGATTTGACGTCGTCCCCACCTTCCTCCGGTTTATCACCGGCAGTATCGCTAGAGTCCCCAACTTAATGATGGTAACTAACGATAGGGGTTGCGCTCGTTATGGGACTTAACCCAACATCTCACGACACGAGCTGACGACAACCATGCACCACCTGTAATACAG
>NZ_KV821215.1:0-271 GCF_001815585.1 Anaerococcus sp. HMSC075B03 | reverse complement strand
GCCCAGATAGCTCAGTCGGTAGAGCAGGGGACTGAAAATCCCCGTGTCGGTGGTTCGATTCCGCCTCTGGGCACCAGAATAATTGCGGAAGTGGCTCAGTGGTAGAGTATCGCCTTGCCAAGGCGAGGGTCGCGGGTTCGAATCCCGTCTTCCGCTCCAATTTTATGCGGGTGTAGCTCAGTGGTAGAGCCCCAGCCTTCCAAGCTGGTTGCGAGGGTCCGATTCCCTTCACCCGCTCCAATATGCGCCTGTAGCTCAGCTGGATAGAGCA
>NZ_KV821214.1:0-209 GCF_001815585.1 Anaerococcus sp. HMSC075B03 | reverse complement strand
AATATTTATAGCTATTTAATTTTATTAGGTTCTAATGGAATTGTCACAGCGAATTTATGAGCTGATGAAATTCCTTATGCAGGGATTTTTGGTTTTCCAAAAATCACCGCATTATTACCCTGTTCGAGTTTTTCTTTGGTTAGTTACTGTAACCTAGCGTAATTTTTCTCGTTTTCTTCGAAAACTTTGAAAAATTATGAAAGATTTCT
>NZ_KV821213.1:0-2112 GCF_001815585.1 Anaerococcus sp. HMSC075B03 | reverse complement strand
TATTCTTCTTTGCTTAGCCTTACATTTTTGAATTCTCCATAAAAGATGGGGGTGGACTGTTCTTCTCTCCCCTTATCTATACTAACCTTATCTAATCTACCCTTATCTATACTGGGTTGACCACTTGACAACCTTTGGTTAACCAGATGACAACCAACTTTTTCTTCTGAAATATATGCTCCATTTTCCGTCTGATAAAGCTGTTGTTTCTGCTCTATATACATTGTTGGCTTATATCTGTCTTTTCTAATATAGTTATTTATCTTCCAATGAGTAATGACGATTATTCCCTGATCAAAGACTATCACAAAGCCTTTGGCAATAAGTATTTTTAGGTCATCTTCATTAGCTCCGATAATTTTGATGATTTTCTTAGGATTATTTACAAAACCGTCATCATCTGCCCTCATTGATAAATGAAAATATAGGCATTGACTACTTAGTGGCATATCCAAAAATAAGTCGCTATCCACTATCTTTAGTGAAAACATTCTTTTATCTGCCATGCTCTCCTACCTTTCTTCAAATAAAAAAAGACGATAGTTTTTACTTCTACCGCCTTGTGTACATTTATTATGTTTTTAAAATTTATTTTAGTTCGTTTTCAATTTCTTCTATTGTTGGTAATGCTCCCTTTAAACTTTCAGGAATTAAGTTTTGTAGATGATATTCTGAAATTCCAATAGGCTCTCTTGAGCTTTCAGAAGCATATTTCGCCAATACATTATCCTTTGTCTTACAGATTAAAAGACCTATTGTTTGATTATCCCCTTCTCCCTTTAATATATGGTTTACAGATGTTACATAGGTTCCAAGTTGTCCTATATCCGCAGGTTTAAATGCGGAAATTTTAACCTCCACAACTACATAGCAATGTAGCTTAATGTTGTAGAATAACATATCAATAAATTCTTCTGAATTTCCAACTACAAGTCTATATTCTCTGCCCACGAACGAAAAGCCTGTTCCTAGCTCCAATAAGAATTTTTGAATATTATCCATTAAAGCGTCTTTCAATTCTTTTTCATCATAATTTTGCCTTATAGCTATAAAGTCAAAATTATACGGATCTCTCGTCATTTCATTGGCTAAATCACTTTGTGTAGCAGGCAAATTATTTGTGAAATTTGTTATTGCTTTTCCTTGTCTCTCAAACAGATCTGTATCCAAGAAATTTAAAAGAACAGCTCTACTCCAGCTATTTTCTAATGTTTTAGATATAAAGAAAAATGCTTTATTCAAATTTCCCTCACATCTATCCATAATATATCTTTGATGTCCCCATGGGATACTAAAAATCATATTAAAATCTCCACCGACTTTAGATATTTGTAATTCGTCCACAGCTTGTGGACGATTTAATGGCGAATACATTTCATAAAATTTCTTCATATATTTTAAATTAGTAACAGAAAATCCTTTAACATTGGGAATTTCATTTTTTAAATCCGAACTTAATTTTTTATAGAATCCACTTCCCCATCTGCTTTCTGCCTTTAAGCTAATAATTTCTTCTCCTAAACCATAGTAAAACTTTAGCATTTCAGAATTGACTGAAACTGCTGCTTTAAGTTGCCTGCTTGTATATGATTTTTTTATTTTCTCAAGCATTTTTATATATTCACTATCTCCTATAATAGCTAAATCTTTTTTATCCATTCTCATCACTCCAATCTGATTCTTTTTATTTTATTCTATCTCTTTCACCAATGGTGGGAGTTTTAATCTTTTTATCACAATCAGCTTACGGTAAACAAGCTCATTTTATCATTACACGTTTAGTTTAATTAATGTGATTATACCAAAAATGTTAAATCTTTTCTATCTCTCCCTCTCTCTCTTTATCTATCTCTATATCTTTCTCTATCTCTATCTCTTATCGGACATAGGTTGGACTCATTAAGGACAATGTCCTCTGTTTATTTTGTCTGTGAAAAATTCTTCTTTCAATTTTATCCAATAATATCTTTTGTTTGTTGCCATATCTGCTCCTTTCTTGATTTTCGATAATCGAAATTCTTGATTTCCGATTTTCGGAATTCTGGACTTCTGCTTTTCGGAAGTCTTGTTATTATGGGTATCTAAGGGTGTAACTTTTCGTTACTCCCTTAG
>NZ_KV821212.1:0-520 GCF_001815585.1 Anaerococcus sp. HMSC075B03 | reverse complement strand
TCCCGGGAGACTAGGAAGTTGCCAAACTTACTTTTTTGTGAAGATTATTTCTTCACAAAATTTGTAAGAAAATTTTGACAAAGTAAATTTAATATTTTATAATTATACATATTGTATGTGCTTAGGTAGCTCAATGGTGGAGCACCCGGCTGTTAACCGGTAGGTTGTGGGTTCGAGCCCCACCCTGAGCGCCAAATGCCGGGGTGGCGGAACTGGCAGACGCACAGGACTTAAAATCCTGCGGTGGTCAAACACCGTATCGGTTCGATTCCGATTCTCGGCACCAATAACGCGGGATGGAGCAGCTTGGTGGCTCGTCGGGCTCATAACCCGGAGGTCGTAGGTTCAAATCCTACTCCCGCAACCATACTTTTTAAGTAATAAAATTATATAAGGCCCTATGGTCAAGCGGTTAAGACATCGCCCTTTCACGGCGGTATCCCGGGTTCAAATCCCGGTAGGGTCACCATTTTAATTTTAAAATCAAAAAGAGATTTATCCTTCGTTTTAGAGGGAAACC
>NZ_KV821211.1:0-1022 GCF_001815585.1 Anaerococcus sp. HMSC075B03 | reverse complement strand
TCCCTCCGTATTATGTCAAGACTTGGTAAGGTTCTTCGCGTTGCGTCGAATTAAACCACATGCTCCGCTGCTTGTGCGGGTCCCCGTCAATTCCTTTGAGTTTCACACTTGCGTGCGTACTCCCCAGGCGGAGTGTTTAATGCGTTAGCTGCGGCTCCCAGATTATTCCAAGAACCTAACACTCATCGTTTACAGCGTGGACTACCAGGGTATCTAATCCTGTTTGCTACCCACGCTTTCGTACCTCAGCGTCAGATGATGACCAGAAAGTCGCCTTCGCCACCGGTATTCTTCCTAATATCTGCGCATTTCACCGCTACACTAGGAATTCCACTTTCCCTTTCATCTCTCAAGCCTAACAGTTTTAAAAGCTTTATATAGTTGAGCTATATTATTTCACTTCTAACTTACTAGGCCGCCTACGTACCCTTTACGCCCAATGATTCCGGACAACGCTCGGTCCATACGTATTACCGCGGCTGCTGGCACGTATTTAGCCGGACCTTATTCTTATGGTACTGTCATTTTCATCCCATAAAAAAGATTTTTACAACCCGAAGGCCTTCTAAATCACGCGGCGTCGCTGCATCAGGGTTTCCCCCATTGTGCAAAATTCCCCACTGCTGCCTCCCGTAGGAGTTTGGGCCGTGTCTCAGTCCCAATGTGGCCGTACACTCTCTCAAGCCGGCTACTGATCGTCGCCTTGGTGGGCTTTTATCTCACCAACTAGCTAATCAGACGCAAGTCCATCTTACACCGATAAATCTTTGGTTAGTCTACCATGCGATTGACTAACTTTATAGGGTATTATTCTTCGTTTCCAAAGGCTATCCCCTTGTGTAAGGCAGGTTACTCACGTGTTACTCACCCGTTCGCCACTAATCCACTTATTTTCATTCCGAAGAAATCAGCTAAGTTTCATCGTTCGACTTGCATGTGTTATGCACGCCGCCAGCGTTTATCCTGAGCCAGGATCAAACTCTCAATTATTGTTTGATCTTGACTTTTGTCATTTTTCGTTT
>NZ_KV821210.1:0-677 GCF_001815585.1 Anaerococcus sp. HMSC075B03 | reverse complement strand
TATTCTTCTTTGCTTAGCCTTACATTTTTGTATTGTCCATAAAAGATGGGGGTGGACTTTTTATCTTTTTCTATCTCTCCCTCTCTCTCTTTATCTATCTCTATATCTTTCTCTATCTCTATCTCTCCGTTGCACTTTTGTTGCTTATGTGTTGCATTGGTGTTGCATTGCAACATTTTTAATTCTCTAGACTTTCTTGAACGCCTTGTAGAGGCTGTTTCTGATCCTATTAAGTTCGGTATTTCAGTTAAATAGTATTCATCATTTTCTGTTACAACTTCTAATAAGGCTTGATTGATTAAATAATTTACCGTAACCATTACATCATCGTCTGTTTCATCTATGGTTAGTGCTAACTCTTTTATAAAATCACTTTCTACTCCGTCATAATAGAGTTTGCCCTCATCTTTTAGGCTTAATAATAAAAGTTTGAGGTAGATTATCGTGTAGGTATCTCCTCCCGATATTCTTCTTAATCTTTTTATCCTTTTGTCTGTGAAAAATTCTTCTTTTAATTTTATCCAATAATATCTTTTGTTTGTTGCCATATCTGCTCCTTTCTTGATTTTCGATAATCGAAATTCTTGATTTCCGATTTTCGGAATTCTGGACTTCTGCTTTTTAGAAGTCTTGTTATTATTGTTATTTAAGGGTGTAACTTTTCGTTACTCCCTTAG
>NZ_KV821209.1:4685-4936 GCF_001815585.1 Anaerococcus sp. HMSC075B03 | reverse complement strand
CTTCTTTGTTGGTGATTACTAAATTTTCTTTTATATAATTTTTAAGTTTATCCATAGTCCGCCTCCTCTCGTTTACGCTTTTATTATATGTTATAAAAGCGAATATGTAAAGTTGGCTTATGAATTTTCCTTTTTAAAAAAGGATGTAACGAAATATTACTCCCTTTAATAAAAAAGAGCAGCCTTTTAAGCTACTCTTGTAGAAAGTACAAAATGGGTTAATTATATTTTTTGTGTTTCCTCATACTAGT
>NZ_KV821209.1:0-4585 GCF_001815585.1 Anaerococcus sp. HMSC075B03 | reverse complement strand
AAACTGCTTAAAATGCAGGATTTCTAAATTCATATCTTTTTTATCAACGCTATAGTCTCGACGTGCCTTGACCTAGGGAATTGGTCGAAGGCTTGGTATTTTTTTATTTTGTAGCCGTTTTTTATGAAGATTTCTAGGTCTCTTACTTGGGTTTTTGGGTTGCAGGATATGTAGACAAATTCTTCTGGAGCTATGTCTATTATTTTTTTGATTGCTTTTGGGTGAATGCCTTCTCTTGGTGGGTCTATTACTACTATGTCGTATTTTCCTTTTACTAAGTCTATTTTTTCTAAAACGTCTCCTGCTATAAAATCTATATTTTCTATTTCATTTTCTTTTGCATTGTCGAAGGCTTTTTCTACTGCTTCTTCTATTATTTCTATTCCCATAGCTTTATTTGCGGATTTTGCAAATAATTGGGTTATGGTTCCCGTTCCTGAATATAAATCTAGGACGTTTTTGTTTTTATCTACGTTTGCTAATTCTATTGCTTTTTGATAGATTTTTTCTGCTGTATATACATTTGGTTGGAAAAATGAAAATGGGGAAATTTGAAATTTTAAATCGTTCATTTTTTCTTCGATATATTTTTTTCCAAATAAAAGTTCGATTGAATCTACTTTTACTGCATCTGATAAACTATCGTTAATCACATGATAAATTGAAACAATTCTCCCCTTGGTTTTTGCATTTAAGAGATTATGGGCAAATAAGTCTCTTCTCATTGGATCAAAAGATTTGTCTGAGCTTGTCACAAGGACTACCATTATTTCTCCAGTGTGAAGTGCTTTTCTTACTATTAAATTGCGCAAAAGTCCTGTATGAGCTTTTTTGTGATAAAAACTTGTATTTTTTTCTCTAAAATATTTTTGTACATGTTTTCTTATTGTTTCAAAATCTCTATCTACAATATTACATCCATCTGTATCGACAATTTCATAAAATCTATTTTGCCTGTGAAGTCCCAAAACAAGTGGTCCGTCCTTAAAAGAATCCCCAAAAGTATATTCCATTTTATTTCTGTATTCTTTTATTTTGGGACTTCTAATGATTGAAAGATCTGCAATATCAATATGAGAATTTTTCAAAAGTTTTTTTATCATATCATGCTTTAATAAAAGCTCTGTTTCATATCCCATTTTTTGGTAAGAACAACCACCACAAATTCCTGCATGAGGGCAAAATTCTTTGGCATTTTCTATTTTGGATTCTTCCAAAACTTCCATAAATTTTCCTTTTTTATTCTTGCCCCTGTTTTTAGTTATTTTTACCCTGACTTTTTGTCCCAAAACTCCGCCCTTAAATTGGACAGTTTTTTCTTCGTCAATTTTTCCTATAGAAATATTTGGATAAGACATATCTATTATTTCTACATCTTTTATTGGTTTTTCTCTCATTTATTCTCCTCTATTCCAAAATCTTTCAACCAAGATTTTTAATTCTTTTTTATTTTTTACTTCTCTTATATTTGACCAATGTCTAGGATAAAGCCTTCTGTACTTATCCCACAAAAACCTATCATCAACCAAATAAATTATTCCCCTATCCTTTTCTCCTCTGATTAGCCTTCCAGCTGCTTGGAAAATTTTATTTAAGCCCGGATAGGTGTAGGAATAATCAAAACCATTGTGAGAAATTTCGTCAAAATGATTTTTTATTAAATTTCTCTCATCGCTTACTCCCGGCATTCCAACTGAAATTACCATAGAACCAATTAGCCTATCGCCTTTCAAATCAACTCCCTCAGAAAATATTCCACCCAAAACCAAAAATGCAGTTTTTTCACTTTCGTAAGTGAAATTTTGCAAAAATTTGTGTCTTTCTATCGGGGACATGGACCTTTCTTGAACTAAAATTTCGTCATTAAAATTTTCCTTGTAATATTCATAAACATCTGTTAGATATGAAAATGAAGGGAAAAATATAAAATAATTTCCTTTTTTTGCACTTATAAATTCGTGGATAAGGTCAGCTATATCCATTAAATTATTATTTCTATCTTTATACCTAGTAGAAATTGGACTTGCAAAAATGGCAAAATTTTTCTTATCAAAGGGCAAATCTAAATGAACTTTCAAACTATCATCTGCTCCAAGCATTTTTCTGTAAAAATCCATTGGAGAAAGAGTTGCAGAAAAAAATATGCTTGCCCTTGCAAGTTTATACTTTTCTTTTAAAACTTTTGAAGGATCAATGCACTTAATTTCATAAATTTTTTCCATAGAATTTTCATCATAGGTCAAGGTTTGATAAAAACCCTCCCTAAAATTATCAGAAATTCTTAGATGATGGTTTATTTCAAAAAACATATCTTCTATTTTATCATAATCTTCTCTTTTTTTATCCTTGATCAAAACTTTTTCCAATTTTTTTGATAAAGCCATGAGTTTTTTGTCAAAATCATCATTATTATCAGTCGAATAATAAAACAATTTTTTCCCATAATTTTTATACATTTTTTCAAATTCATCCAAAATTGAATCAATTGATTTTATTATTTTTAAATCTTTTTTTATATCCATAGATTTTCTTAATTCCTTAAAATCAGAATCAACAAAATCATGAGAGAACATCTTTCTTGACCTTTCCAAAAGATTGTGAGCCTCGTCAATTAAAAACAAATATTCATCAAGGCTATCATCAAAAAATCTTCTCAAATAAACATTTGGATCAAAAACATAATTATAATCGCAAATTATTATGTCGCAGTACAAGGAAATATCAAGCTCAAACTCTAGGGGACAAAGTCTATGTTTTTCTGAATAAGAAGTGATAATATCATAGTCCATTATGTCTTCATTTTCCAAAATATCTTTTAGTCCATCATTTACCCTATCAAAATGCCCTCTTGCAAATGGACAAGCTTCAGGATTACAAGAAATTTCATCATTTAAGCAAATTTTCTCCTTGCTTGTAATTGAAACTGCCTTGATCGATAAATTTTTTTCTTTTAATAAATACAAAGATTTTAAAGCTTCTTTTGCCGTAGTATTTTTGGAAGTTAGGTAGAAAATTTTGTCACTCAAGCCTTCTCCCAAAGATTTTACAGCAGGAAAAATTGTAGAAATAGTCTTTCCAGTTCCAGTCGGAGCATCTACAAACAAATTTTTCTTATCAAGAATTGCCCTATAAACAGCAACAGCCATCTTCCTTTGCCCTTTTCTGTAACCATCATAGGGAAAAGTCAAATTATTTGCACTGATATTTCTTTTTTCAAGGTTTTTAGATAAAATTTTTGAGAAATTAATATATTCTTTTAATAAATTTATGTAAAATTCATAAAGCTCGTCAAGACTTTTTTCCTTTTCAAAAGTTTTTGTCTTATAATCATCTAATGATACATAAGTTAGCCTTATAGTAATATTTTTCAAATCATTTTTTACACCATAAAAATACCCATAGCAAAAAGCTTGAGCCCAGTGTAGTTTATTTGAATCATCCAATTTGTCTAGATTTCTTGTGGTAGATTTTATTTCGTCAATAATTATTTTGCCTTTCTTTTTCAAAAGACCATCAGCCCTACCCTCAACGTGAAATTCCATATCATCAATTTTAGTAATGTTTTTAAGATAGAATTCAGCTTGGTAATTTTTATCATAAGATTTTTGAATTTTTTGATGGGCCTTGATTCCTTCGACCATCCTATTATTGTCCCTAAAGGAATTATCAATATCCCCACTTCTCATAACAAATTCTATAAGTTTTCTAACAGAAGTTTTTATATACATTAAATCACCTTAGTTTATTATATCATTTTTCATTAAATATTTTGAATTTTGAAACTATCAGTAAAATAAAATTTATTAAGATTCATAAAAAAATATCCCTCTCAGGATATATTTTCTTGAGAGAGATATTTTGCTTTTAATTTATTTATAATAAATTATTTTCTTTTTGATTTGAAAAGTGCTACTGCTGATGCTGCAAGTGTTGCTACAACACCTGTAAGTCCTGCTACACCTGTTTGAACGTTGTTAGCTTTGTTATTTACAACTTTTGATGGTTGTGTTTTTTTCTTATCTTCTGTTTTTGCTGGATTTTTTGCACCTGGTTTTGCTGGATCTTTTACGCCTGGTTTTGCTGGATCTTTTTCGCCTGGTTCTACTGGATCTTTTTCGCCTGGTTTTTGTTCTTCTTCTTTGTAGAATAATCTGAAGTAATATCTTCCATCTGCTCCTTGATTTACTTCATATGCATTATTTATTGGATCATTTTCTAGAGCTTCTTTTGCTGCTGCTTCTGCTTCTTCTCTTGTTTCATATCCAATTTCTAGTCCTTTTTCAACTGGAGATAATTGGTAATAATATTTTCCATCTGCTCCTTGTGTTATTGTGTAGGATTTATTTACTGGATCATTTTCTAATGCTTTCTCAGCTGCTATTCTAGCTTCTCTTTCTGTATCAAATCCATTTTTTGTTTCTTCTGGTGTTTCACCTGGTTTTTCTGGATCTTCTTCACCTGGTTTTCCTGCGTGAGCTTTCAAGATTTCATTTTTTAATGCTTCTACGCCTTCTATTGTTTTTGCTTTGTTGATTAAATTGAAATAGAAGTCACTTGTAATTCCAGCTGCTTTTAATTCTTCGAT
>NZ_KV821208.1:0-9008 GCF_001815585.1 Anaerococcus sp. HMSC075B03 | reverse complement strand
TGACACTTAAAAGGCGATTAGAAAATTAAAAATCTAATCGCCTTTTTTTTATTGCATGAAAGGATAAGCTATGACAAAAAGACAAACAAAATATATTGTAAAAAGAAATTATGATAATAGAAGAACAGACACAGACGCTTTTCTAAGATTAATAAAAAAATCAAGCAAATTAAATAAGACTAATGAAATTGAGTATAACAAATATAATATTGATAGTAATAAAAAAGAGTGCTATAATAAAAATAGTTTTAGAGAAAGTTGTGTTATTTCCGAAAACTCAAATAAGGAGGAATAGGAAATGATACAAACAAATTCAAATCACTTTTCATTCAAAGCTGCAATTTATTGCAGACTATCTAAAGATGATGAGCAGAAAGGAGAGAGTGCCAGCATACAAAACCAAAAGGAACTTTTAGAAAACTATGTAAAATCAAGGGGTTGGAGTATTTACGATGTATATATAGATGATGGATATACTGGATTAAATACAAATAGACCATCATTTCAAAGACTAATTAGAGATATTGAAAATAAAAAAGTGGATATAGTCATCACTAAGGACTTATCAAGGCTTGGAAGAAACTATTTGCAGACTGGATACTATACAGAAAATTTCTTCCCAAAGAACAATGTCAGATATATAGCTTTAAATGATGGAGTAGATACCTTTCAAGAAAACAACGAAATAGTTCCTTTTAAAAATGTTTTAAACGAGTTTTATTCAAGAGATGTTTCTAAAAAGATGAAATCTGCCTATATGACAAGAGCAAGGCAAGGAAAATTTATTGGTTGTCTTGCTCCAATAGGATATAGGAAAGACAATGATGATCCACATAAATTAGTAATCGATGATGAAACTTCATGGATTGTTGAAAAAATTTTTGATCTTGCTTTTAGTGGTTATGGAGTACAAGCAATTAGAAGAAGACTTTTTGAAGAAAAAATACCTACGCCTACCTGGTGGAATAGAAAAAAAGGACTTAGAAATAAAAAAACTAAGTTAGAAATGACCGTAGATGGTGGAGAGTATTGGTGGGACTGCACAACCCTAAAAGAAATTATTGAAAACCCAGTTTATATTGGTCATATTGCTAGTCAAAAAGTTAATTATAAATTCAAAGTAGGTTGGTTATCCGATAAACCTAAAGAGGAATGGATAATAGTAGAAAATACACACGAACCAATTATTTCTGAAGATATTTATAATATAGCAAATGAAAAATTAAAGAGCAGGAGAAGACCATTCAAAAATGGAGAAGAAAGCATATTTGCAGGCATTGTGAAATGTCCCGATTGTGGAAAATCTTTAAATCTTGGAAGAAACAAATCAAAGAAAAGAGAAAAGTTACTCACTTGTAACACTTATAGAAGATACGGAAAGTCATTATGTAGTCAACATAGAATTTATTATGATACTCTTTATGAGATAGTGCTTAAAGACATTAGGAAAAATGCAGAAATAGCATTAAAAGACGAAAAAGAAATTATAAAAGCACTTGAAAAATCACGAGAAATTGATAATGAAGAAGAACAAAAATTTATTATGGATAAGATTTACGAAGATCAAATAAGAGTAGAAGACTTAACTAAAAAGATTGAAAGATTATATGATGACTGGCTAGACAATAAGATAAGTGAAAGTAACTTCCAAAAAATTCTTGAAAAATCACAAAACGAACAAGATTATCTAAATCAAAGAATAAAAGATAATCAAAAATTGATTGTCAAAGAAGATCTTGAAGATATTAATGTTAAAAAATGGATTGAACTCATAAAAAAACATAGGGATATAAAGAAGCTGGACAAAGAAACCTTAAACGAACTCATCTCAAAAATCTATGTTCACGAAAAAGAAGTAGTGAATGGAGAAATCACCCAAACAATTGATATTTACTACAATTTCATAGGAAATACAGACACGCTACAAGTATTTTACAATCTCTAATTAGGCATAAAGCAGCTTATGGCTGGTGGGGGAATTGTACTAATCGGTATTAAATTAATTCCACTACTTGCAAATGCTTTAAAATAGGAGAAAGTCTATGTTTGGTATCTTTGACAAGCTAACTGAATTTTTTAAGGATATGCTACTCGGAGGTATCAAAGCAAATCTTGAGTCCATGTTCTTAGATATAAATGACAAGGTAGGAGTTATTGCAACTGATGTTGGGAAGACACCAATGGGTTGGAATGGAGAAGTGTATAACTTCATAAAAAACATTAATGATAATGTGATCGTTCCAATAGCAGGTCTTATCATAACAGCAGTTTTATGTATTGAACTCATAAATATGGTTATGCAAAAGAATAATATGCACGATACAGATACTTTTGAGTTTTTCAAATACATTATAAAGATGTTTATAGCAGTCTACCTTGCAAGCCATGCCTTTGAATTTTCAATGGCAGTCTTTGATGTGGCACAAAATCTTGTAAACAAAGCGGCAGGGGTAATCACTACTTCTGCCACTGTTTCAGGAGATCAGATAGTTGCAATGGTTGATACATTAAAAGAAAAAGAAATAGGTGAGCTTTTAATGATATTAGTTGAAACAAGCCTTGTAAGGATTGCAATTCAATGTATATCTTTAACTATTACCTTAATAGTATATGGGCGTATGTTTGAAATATATGTCTACTCATCAGTATCATCCATACCATTTGCGACTATGGGAAATAAAGAATGGGGTCAGATTGGAACAAATTATATCAAGGGACTTTTTGCCTTGGGACTACAAGGTTTGTTTTTGATGGTATGTTTAGGTATCTACACCGTTTTAATAAGAACGGTACAGATTACAGATATTCACGCAAGCTTGTTTAGTATATTAGGATATGCTCTACTACTTGGACTTATGATGTTTAAGAGTGGAACAGTTGCAAAAAGTATTATGAATACGCACTAGGAGGAATAAATGTTAAAAAAGAAAAATTGTGCTTTATTGGGACTTGGAATTTTATTAGGAGGAACTTATGAAATCTTAAAAGAGAAAAAAAGAAATGAAGAGATTAGAAACTTAAAGAGGAGAATAAATAGACTCGGAAGATGTCACAATGAATTTGTTATGTATCAAGGCGAATACAATGACAGAAATGAAGAAAAACAAGAAGAATTAGAAGAAAGAATTAGCTACCTGGAAGAGGAAACAACATCTAATTATGACCATATACTTGAACTTTCCAAAGAAGAAGTAGAGGGAGATTAAAATGGCATATGTACCAATACCAAAAGATTTGGACAAGATTAAAACAAAGGTTGCCTTTAACTTAACCAAAAGACAACTTATAGGTTTTTCTGTGGCAGGACTAATTGGTATACCAACCTATTTATTTATGAAGAAATATCTACCTAATGATGTTTCTATCATTGTAATGCTAATAGTAACCCTGCCAATCTTTTTTATAACCTTATATGAAAAAGATACCTTAACTTTTGAAAAATATTTTAAATTTTTCTATCTTCATAAGTTTTATCAACCAACTAAGAGAATAAGAAAGGAGGCATACATTGAAGCAAAGAAAAAAGCAAATCAGCGACTTAAATCTAAGGGAAAAACAATTAAAAAAAGACCGAAAGGAAGTAAGAAGGCTAAAAACAAAGAAAGATCCAACAAATAGTCTTCTAAGTGTACTTTTAAAGAAAGAGAAAAAGAGATTTACTGTTGAAGATACAATTCCCTATATAAGAATGTTACCAGAGGGCATTTGCCAGTTAGATGAAAAAAATTATTCAAGGACAATTTCATTTCAAGATATAAATTACCAGTTGGCATTGGAAGAAGATAGAGATTTAATCTTTAACCAATTTGCCAACTTTTTAAATTCTTTTGATCCAAGTGTCCACATTGAACTTTCGTATGTAAATCAATTAGGAAGAAATAAAGACCTACAAGATGCAATTAAAATTGCTGATAAGGGAGACTTCTATGACGATGTAAGAAAAGAGTTTAGGGAGATGTTAAAGCTTCAACTTGCAAAGGGCAATAACGGACTTAAAAAGATGAAGTATATAACCTTTACAACAGAAGCCGATAACCTAGAGCAAGCAAGAGCAAAGTTAAATAGACTTGAAGTAGATATTTTATCTAACTTTAAATCTATGGGAGTAAGAGCAGAAAGCCTTGATGGTGAAGAAAGGCTAAGACTTGTTCACGATATGTTAAATCCAGACAAAAACTTTTATTTTTCATATAAAGATTTGAAGAAGAAAGAGTCTACAAAGTCACATATAACTCCCAATATCTTTAATTTTGCACCAGTAAATAATTTTAAATTTGGTAAATATATTGGAGCAGTAAGCCATTTTCAAATACTTGCAAGTGAGTTATCAGACAGAATGTTATCTGAGTTTTTAGATATTGATGACAATATTTATGTAGCTTTTCATATAGATGTAGTTGAACAAGCAGAAGCCATTAAACTCATTAAGAGAAAAAATACAGACCTGGATAGAATGAAAATTGAAGAACAAAAGAAAGCAGTTCGAGCAGGATATGATATGGATATTATTCCATCAGATATAAATACTTTTGGTGCGGATGTTAAGTCCATGTTATCTGACTTACAAAATAGAGATGAAAGGCTCTTTGTAGTTACCATAGTAATGATGAATTTTGCTAGGACTAATCAAAAATTAGAAAATACTATTGCTCAAATCTCATCAATTGCTAACAGACATAATTGTCAGGTGAAAAGATTATCTCATCAGCAAGAGCAAGGACTTGTTTCTGTCTTACCTCTAGGAGTTAACCAAGTCGAGATAAAAAGATTTTTAACTTCATCATCAACGGCAGTATTTATGCCTTTTACAACAGAAGAGCTATTTATTGATTCAGCAAATTCTTTGTACTATGGCTTAAATGCCCTTAGCCAAAACTTAATTATGGCAGATAGGAAGAAACTCAAGAACCCTAACGGATTAATATTAGGAACACCAGGTTCTGGTAAATCTTTCTCGGCAAAGAGAGAGATGGCAAATGCAATTCTTGTAACAGACGATGATGTAATTATTTGTGATCCTGAAGGCGAGTATTCAAACCTTGTAAAACAATTTAATGGAGAAGTTATTAAAGTTTCAGCAAAATCAAAGGACTACCTTAATCCACTAGATATTAATATGAACTATGGAGATGGGGACGCACCTTTAAAGGATAAGGCAAACTTCATAATGTCTATGCTTGAACTTGTAGTAGGAGGATCTGGTCTTACTGCTGCAGAAAAATCAGTTATAGATAGGTGCTTACCAAAGATATACCAAAAATATTTTGAAGACCCAAAACCAGAAAATATGCCAATATTAGGAGATTTATACGATATGCTCCTATCTCAAGAAGAGGGAGTCGGTAGAAAACTAGCAACAGAAATGGAAATTTATGTTAAGGGAAGTCTTAATGTATTTAATAATAGGTCAAATGTTGACTTAAATAGACAACTACTCTGTTTTGATATAAAAGAGCTAGGAACACAACTTAAAAAAATAGGTATGCTTGTAATTCAAGACCAGGTTTGGAACAAGGTTTCCCTAAATAGAGGAAGCAAGTCTACTAGATACTATATAGATGAGTTCCACCTTTTATTAAAAGACCCACAAACTGCTTCATATTCAGTAGAAATCTGGAAAAGATTTAGAAAATGGGGTGGTATTCCAACAGGTATAACACAAAACGTAAAAGACCTTTTAACAAGTCAGGAAATTGAAAATATCTTTGATAATACAGACTTTGTTCTAATGTTAAATCAAGCATCTGGAGATAGGGATATTCTTGCTAAGAAATTAAAAATATCGCCTTATCAGTTAAACTATATAACTAATTCAAATGCAGGTGAGGGACTCTTATTCTTTGGAAATACTATTGTTCCATTTATAGATAAATTCCCTAAAGACACCATGCTATATAAGCTAATGACAACAAAACCAGAAGAAGCTAAGTAGGTGTGATATGGATAAAAAACTAAAAAAAGATTTTCAAAAGAAAATTATACGAAATAGGGACGCTCCTGAAAAGAATATGGATAGTAAACTTGTTCATTCAGATGATTATACCAATAAGATTATTAAGAATAAGGATAGGTTCGGAGATAAAATTTCAGAAAAAGAATCTAAACTTATTCATGAGAATGTATTAGCTAAAGATCAAAAACAAGATAAACTAAAAGATTTTCAGAAGTCTAAAAACAAGGAAAGAATTAGAAAAGAATTTTTAGATAATAAGGATAAGGTTGAAGAAACAAAACAAACTAATCTTGAAATAAGGACAGATGAAAGCTTTAAACTTGATGAAGAGTTAGATGTAGACTTCAAAAAGGTAAATTTTGAAAGTGAAAATAGTAGAAATATTAATTCTAATAAATTAACAACAGATGATATTTCAGCTAACGCTCAACCAATAAGCAATAAGAAGGCATCAAGTAAAAGAAAAGTTCTTAAAAATTATGAGGATAAACTTATCCATAGTAAGGATAAATTCCAAGACAAAATCAACGAGAAAGAGTCTAAGCGAATCCAGACAAGTGAAGATAAACCTATCGAAGCAGAGAAAAGCAAGAGAATATATAGAAAAGATAAGCTTGTTAAAGATGAAGTGAGCAAGAACGACAGTAATGCTAATATCGATAAAAAGCGAAAACAGAAACTTTATCAAGAAAAGAAGTTTAGAGATAAGGAGAAAATTTCTAAAGAAAAAGATAAAGAAAATAAGCTAAACGAAGTTGATACAGATAAAACTTTTGATAATCCTGAGTTTAAAGACAATAATCAAGAATTTATAAAAGATGAAAAAGAAACAAGCCTTAAACCTTCAGAACAAAAGAAAGTTAATAAAAAGAAGACTTACTACAAGAGAAAAAATTATGAAAGTGATAAATTTACTCGAAAGAAAATCGATGACTTAAAAAATGAATCTAAGAAAGTTACACCGAAAGATTCTAAGAAGGCACAAGATGTTAAAGACTTTATATCAGATAAAAAGATTGGAGAGCTTGAAAAGTCTAAAAGCAAGCTAAAGGATAATATTTTAAAGAATAAAACTAAAGGAAGTCTATCTTCTGGGGTTTTATTATCTGGAGCTAAGTCATCAGAGTTAGTGAGAGATTATTTAAGTTCAGGATCTGATAATACTGGTGTAGAATCTGGAGAAAAGGCCGCTAATGTAAGCTCTAAACTTCAGCATGGAATAAGGAAGTATAAGTTAGACAAAAAGAAAAAGTCATTAAAAAAGCTATCTACACTTGATAAGAAAATAAGAAATAGAAAAAGCAAGTTGGAGTTTAAAAGTGGCTTGGAAGATTTAAAAAAGTCAGACTCCTATATAAAGAAAAATAGATTTAAGAAGTTTTACCAAAGAAAACAAATGAAAAGCATGATAGCTAAAAAGCACGAAACAAGACTGGTAGATAGAGTTAAAAAAGCTATTTTAAGTTTAGGTAAGGCTTCTAAAGAGCTAATCGTAAGAAAAAGTAAGATGGTTCTATTTCTAGTAATAGGACTAGGTCTTATGCTATCAATCATGATTGGTGGTGGAAGTGTTGGTATGAGTGGATTAAGTAACTCTGTTAACTCAGTAATGACAACAACATACCTATCACAAGATACAGTTCTAAGTGAAGTTAATCAAGAATTTTCATCAATGGAGTATGACCTACAATCACAAATCGAAAGTGTAAAAACAAGTCATCCTGGATATGACGAATATATTATAAATAAAGATGGAGAAATTGGTCATAATACCCATGAACTTTTATCCTATATAACTTCAAGATGTGGTGAAGTAAAATCAGCATCTGAAGTAAAAGGAATTTTAAAAGAGCTTTTCGATAAAATGTATAAGCTTGATTTTAAGGAAGAAATCGAAATTAGAACAAGAACAGTAGAAAGAACTAGATATGATAGTCGTGGTAATCCCTATACTAGCTATGAAAAAGAAGAGTACGAATATAAAAAGTTAATTGTAACTTTAAAGAAAAGAGAAATGGATGAAGTTGTTAGGGAAATATTTAAAGATTATCCAGACAATGTAGTTCATTATGAAGCTCTTCTTGAAGCTAAGGGAAATATGGGAGATGTTTTTGGATCAGGTAATGGGGACTTAGGAGAAATAGTAGATAATCCAAACTTTGGAAATCCTGGTCTTGCTTTTGATTCAGCTACTGCCAAAGCCTTATTTAATGAAGCAGAAAAACATATAGGCAAAAGATATGTGTTTGGAGCAAGTGGACCATCTAACTTTGACTGTTCAGGTTTTGTATGTTGGTCATTTACAAAGTCTGGTGTAAAGAGAATGCCAAGAACAACTGCATGGAGAATATACAAAGACTATTGTAACCCAGTCAGTCCAAGTGAAGCTCAACCTGGAGATATTATATTTTTCCATTCAACATATAACAGTGGAACACCAATATCTCACGTAGGAATATACGCAGGTAATGGAATGATGATTCACGCAGGAGATCCAATTCAATACACATCAATAAATTCAAAATATTGGAAATCACACTTTTATGGTTTTGGAAGACCTAGATAGAAGGGAGATATTATGTGAACAGGAAGCTTATAAGTATTAGAAACAAAAAGAAAAAAATAGAAGAGAAATTGAAAGATTTAAATGCAAAATACAAGGAAATTTGCGATGAAGAAATACAGGTTGAAAATGAAGAAATAATTGTAACTCTTAGGAGGAACAATATTAGCTTGGAAGAATTAATGGAGAAAATCAATGATAGAAAAAGAGAAGAGAAATTAAAAGAAAAGGAGAACATTCATAATGAAGAAATTTAATACGAACAGACTAAGAGCCTTTTTTATGGCTCTTTTATTAGTTTTAACATCAACTGTGCATACAAGTGCATTTGCAAAGTCTGATGTTACTTGGACGGAAGATGATTTTATGTATTCCTCTGAGGGAAATATAATCGCTTTTAGTGATAAGGGCTTAGAAAAGAAAGAAAAGACAAATATTCTAGTATTTCCTGAAGGAACGAAGTCTATAAATGGAAATTATTCTTTAAGTCAT
>NZ_KV821207.1:0-213 GCF_001815585.1 Anaerococcus sp. HMSC075B03 | reverse complement strand
AGAAATCTTTCATAATTTTTCAAAGTTTTCAAAGAAAACGAGAAAAATTACGAAAAGTTACGGTAAGTTTTTTAAAAACATTAAACCGAAGAAAAATCTTTCATATTTTTTCGACATTTGCGAAGCAAATAAGAAAAATAACGCTAGGTTACAGTAAATAACCAGACAAAACTCGAACAGGGTATTGTACCTAATAAAATTAAATAGCTATAA
>NZ_KV821206.1:70884-169561 GCF_001815585.1 Anaerococcus sp. HMSC075B03 | reverse complement strand
TTATGATTCATTTTTTTGTATTCCTCCTTAATAAGTATATATTATATTTCCATTATATATATATTTGTCAATTTTTCAACAACAAATAAAAACAAAATAAAAAGTGATAATCAGTATTGTATGATGAAAGTTAAATAAAAAACTAATTACATTAAATAATAAATTCTGATAAATTTTAATAATGTTATTTATATAACGAAAATTATATGCTAGATAAAAATAATGTTGACATTTAGGGACAATCTTATATAATGGTAGTGATAAAAGATTAACAAATAGAAAATATAAGGAGAAAATTATGACTATTACAACATTTCAAGTTCCTAGAACTATTGTTCACGGTGTGGACAGTCTTGAATATTTAAAAAATTTAGAGGGCAAGAAAGCTGTTCTTGTTACTGGTGGACATTCTATGAAAAAATTTGGCTTTTTGGATCAAGCTAAAAAATATTTGGAAGAAGCTGGTATGGAAGTTATGATTCTTGATGGTGTTGAACCTGATCCTTCTGTAAAAACTTGTCTTGAAGGTGGCAAAAAAATGGAAGAATTTGGTCCTGATTGGATTATTCCAATTGGTGGAGGTTCTGCAATGGATGCTGCAAAAGCTATGTGGATTTTCTACGAACATCCTGGATATAGTTTTGAAAAATTGGCAGCTTTTGACAATCCACCACTAAGAACAAAGGCAAAAATGGCTTGTATTCCATCAACATCAGGAACTGCTTCAGAAATAACAGCATTTTCTGTAATTACTGATACAGAAAAAGAAATTAAATATCCATTGGTTCATCCTGATTTTGTTCCAGATGTAGCAATTTGTGATCCGGTTATTGCAAGCAAAATGCCACCATTAATCACAGCTCAAACAGGAATGGACGTTATGACTCACGCAGTTGAGGCTTTCGTTTCAACAGCAGCAGATGATTATACATCTCCACTTGCAATCAGAGCAATTGAGCTTGTTTTTGGAAATCTTAAAAAAGCTTATGATAATGGCGAAGATATAGATGCAAGAGAAAAAATGCACGATGCATCAACTCTTGCAGGAATGGCATTTTCAAATGCATCACTTGGAATAGTTCACTCAATGGCTCACAAAATCGGAGGAATTTTCCACTTAACACACGGAGAAGCAAATGCAATTATGCTTCCATACATCATTGATTACAATAGAAAATCAACAGACAGATATGATGAATTAGAAAAAATCCTAGGAATTGATGATATTGCAGAAGAAATTAGAAAATTAAATGCATCTGTAGGACTTACTGCAAATATAAAAGATGGCAAAAACACTGTAATTGAAGAAGATAAATTCTTAGAAGTTTTGGATAAAATGAGTGAAAATGCATTCAAAGATGCTTGTACACTTACAAATCCAAGAGAAACTTCTCCAGAAGATATAAAGAAAATATATGAAGCTGCATATTACGGCAAAAAAATAGATTTTTAAGAAAATTAATCCTTAAAAATAATTACTAAAAAATATAAATCGATTAGCGAAAAACAGGAGCGAGAGTTCCTGTTTTTATTTTTTTAGTTTTGAGCTGGGAATTTTTTTCTAAAGGATTTGTTGAATGGTTGGATAAAATTAATAAAAGAGATCTCTCGACTGGGCTCGAGATGGGGTGTTGTGGGATGTTTTTAATATCTTCGAATTGGTTTTGATTTATTATTTATATACTATTATTTTTTATATTACAAAAATAAAAGAAAGATACCATCTCGACCAAGCGAAACGAAGTGGAGTGCGTGGAGAGATCTCTTTTATTTTCTGATTTTATTTTACTTTATCAATGAAATTAAAAGTTTTTACCTATTAAAATTATATTTTTTAAATTTTGCAAAAATTTATTATTATGGTACTATAAATGTAACAAAAAATGTACTATAAATGTAACCAAGGATTTTGATATGGAAGTTGAGATTGAAAATAGGATTAGGGAATTTAGGAAAGAGAAAAATCTTTCTCAGCACAAATTGGCAAAGCTTGTTGGGCTTAAAAGAAGGTCGATTATGGCTTATGAAAATAATACTATTAGTCCAAGTCTTGAAACTGCCTACAAAATTTGCAAGGTTTTGGATAAGGACATCAAAGAGGTTTTTATTTTTAAATAAGGAGAGAAAATGGGATTTTTATTTAATGATGTGAATGAATTTAGGGAAAAAATATATGAAAAATTCAAAAATACTGATTCGTATTTATTTGCTATTAAACATAATTCAACTAGCAAGGGATTTTTGAAATTATTTTTTAGTAATTTGTATAACACAGTAGATTCTTCAAGGACTTTTATTTTGCATTTTAATGAAAAGGGGATTTATGAAAAGGAAATTTCAAATTCTACTAAGGGCGATTTTATTCTTATGCCTTGGGATGAAATTGAAGTTTTTGAAATCGTTGAAGAATCTAGAAAAGCTTTTATAAATTTTTCTCATTTGGGTAAAAATATTTCTTATGAGATTGATTTTGATGGGAAAATGGATGTTGATAATAGGAAAAATTTTGAAAATTTAAAGGAAAAATCTTGGCATAGATTATAAACTTTTAAAATTTTTTGAAAAATTTGAAAAAATCAAGCAATATTGTATAATTAATTTTAAGTAAATAGGACTTATAGGATTTACAGTAGGAAAAATTTGGGATAATTTTTTTGAAATTACAAAATTCTTTGTCCAAAGTTGGCTTTCTACTTAGTGGAAGCGTGGAGTATAAAAAAGAAGTGGTACCGCATCAAGATGCCTTCTTATACTCTTTTTTTGTACTTAAAAATAAAGGAGAAAAAAATGAAATTTCAATACGAAAAAGAATATGATAATGTATTTGATGAATTAAAAGATCGTGGATATTTTGAGGCTGCAACTGATGAAGAAGAGTTGGCTGAAAAATTAAAAAATGAAAAATTGACTTTTTATTGTGGCTTTGATGCAACTGCTGATTCTTTGACAGTAGGTCATCTTATCCAAATTATGGTTATGATGAGAATGCAAAATTATGGCCACAGACCAATCGCTCTTCTTGGTGGAGGAACTACAATGATTGGGGATCCTTCTGGAAGAAGTGATATGAGAATGGTTATGACAAAGGAGAAAATCAACCACAACGCAAATTGTTTTTATAAACAATTTCAAAGATTTTTGGAATTTGAAAATGAGGGAGAAGATTCTGGCGATAAGGCTATAATCGAAAATAATGCAAATTGGCTTTTAAATCTTCCTTTTATAGATTTTCTAAGAGATGTTGGATCAAATTTCCTTGTAAATGAAATGCTCAAAAAAGATGCCTACAAAAATAGGATGGACAAGGGTCTTACATTTTTTGAATTTTCATATATGCTTTTGCAATCTTACGATTTTCTAGAACTATTTAGAAGACACAATTGTACTTTGGAAATTGGTGGATCTGACCAATGGTCAAACATAATCGGTGGTTATGATTTGATTAGAAAAAAAGAAGACGCAAAAGTTTATGGAATGACTTTCAAATTACTTACAACTGCTGATGGCGTAAAAATGGGAAAAAGTCAAAAGGGAGCTGTTTGGCTTGATGAAGAAAAAACATCAGCTTATGAGCTTTTCCAATATATGAGAAATGTTGATGACAGAGACGTAGAAAAATTCCTCTTGATGTTAACTTTCCTTCCAACAGAAGAATGTAGAAAATTGGGAAATGGCAAGGATGCAAAAGAAATTAACCACGCAAAAGAAGTTTTGGCTTATGAAATTACAAAATTAATTCACGGCGAAGAAAAAGCAAAAGAAGCCCTAGAAGCATCAAAAGCTTTGTTCTCTGGTGCTGGAGATGAATCAGCAATGCCAACAACTGAAATAGAAAAAGAAGAACTCCCAATGGGAATATTAACCCTACTTACAAAGTTAGGTTTAACAAAATCAAATTCTCAAGCAAGAGATTCAGTAAAGGGCGGTGGAGTAAGTATAAATGATGAAAAAATAACTGATCCAAGGTTTGAAATAAACGAAGACTTGTTTGAAGATGGGAAAATAATTGTAAAAAAAGGCAAAAAAACCTTCCACAAAGTTACAATAAAATAAGAATAGAGCTTAGACAAATACAAGTTTATATAATATTTTATTTTAAAATAAAATTAAGCCAGTAGCATTTTTTGAAAAAATTTTATATCAGAAAATTTGGGGTATAATAATTTAGAAAAATAAAATTTAAGGAGGAAATTATGAAAATTTCAGCTAGAAATACAATCAAAGGAAAAGTAGTAGAAGTTGTTGAAGGTGCAGTTAATGGAATCGTTAAAATCGATATAGGAAACGGAACAATAATCACATCATCTATTACAAACAACGCTATCAAAGAACTTGGTCTTGAAGAAGGCAAAGAAGCTTATGCAGTAATTAAAGCAAGCAACGTTATGGTAGCTGTTGACTAATAAATAATAAATAAAGACAAATTTGCTTTTCTAATAATAAAACCAAGTTTGACCTATTACCAGAGTGGGCATTAAAGCTTACTCTGGTTTTTTTGTGATTTTTTTATTTCTATTTTTCTAATTGAATCCAATAATTTTATCTTCTAATTTAAAGTTTATTTTTTCTTATAAATATTTTTTACAATTTTAATTTTAAATTCTGTTTTATATTTTGCCAATTTTTTCTTATATATTTTAAATTGGAAAAAATAGACAAAAACGCTATAATATAGGTATATATAAAAAGAAATTTAGTTTTATTAATTTTAAAAAGGAGAATTTATGGATAAAAAAGCTTATTATATAACAACGCCAATATATTATCCAAATAGCAACTTACATATTGGTAATGTTTATACTTCAGTTATTGCTGATGTTTTGAAAAGATATAAGGCACTCAGGGGATTTGATGCTTATCTTACAACTGGAACTGATGAACACGGTCAAAAAATAATGAATGCAGCTCTTTCTCATGGATCTAAACCTCAAGAATTTGTTGATAGAATTGCAGGCGAAACAAAAGTTTTGCTTAAAAAACTTGATATTGATTATGATTCATTTATTAGGTCAACTGATCCAAAACACGAAGAAAATGTAAAAAATATTTTCCAATATTTGTATGATAAGGGAGATATTTACAAGGGCCATTATGACGGATATTATTGCGAATCTTGCGAATCTTATTTTACTGAAAGCCAACTTGATGATGGAAATTGTCCTGATTGTGGCAGAGGAGTTAATCATCGTAAAGAAGAATCATATTTTTTTAGACTTTCAAATTATACTGATAAATTAAAGGAACTTTTCAAAGACCATCCAGAATTTCTTGAGCCAAAATTTAGGCAAAATGAAATGTTAAATAATTTTATTGACAAAGGTCTTGAAGATCTTTCTGTATCTAGAAATACTTTTGATTGGGGAGTTGATGTTCCTTTTGACAACGAGCACGTTGTTTATGTTTGGATTGATGCCTTATCTTGTTATTTGACAGCTATTGGCTATGGCTATGATATGGAAAAATTTAATAAATATTGGCCAGCTGGTGTTCATTTAATTGGAAAAGACATTGTAAGATTTCATACAATAATTTGGCCAGCACTTTTGATGGCTTTAGATATTCCACTTCCTAAAAAAGTTTTTGCTCATGGTTGGATTTTGTTTGATAATGATAAGATGAGTAAATCTAAGGGAAATATTATGTATCCAGAACCACTTGTGGAATTGTATGGAACTGATTCTTTGAAATATTTCCTACTTCGTGAATTTAATTTTGGAGCTGATGGAAACTTCCTTTCAAAGAAATTTATGGATAGGTACAATTCTGATCTTGTAAATGATTTGGGAAACTTACTTTCAAGAACTGTTTCAATGATTTCAAAATACAATGATGGAATTATAAAAAAAGGCTTGGAAAAAGATGAAATTGATGGCGAATTGATTGCCTTGGCTGAAAAAACTTATGAAGATTTTACAAAATTAATGGACGAATTTAAGTTTAATGAGGCTTTGGAATGTTTGTGGAATCTTGTAAGAAGATCAAATAAGTATGTTGACCAAACTGAGCCATGGATTTTGGGACGTGAAGAAAAATACGACAGATTAAATACAGTTTTATACAATCTTGCCGAATCTTTAAGAATTATTGCCCAAATGCTTGAACCTGTTATGAGAAATACAACAAAAGAAATTTTAAAACAATTGGGAGTAGAAAACCAAGGTTTTGAATCTGCTTATAAATTTGGTTTGATTAAAGAAGGAACTAAAGTTAGTAAAGGCGAAAATTTATTTAACAGACTTGATACAGAAAAAGAACTTGAAAAACTTCATGCCTTAAATAATAAACTTGTTGAGAAAAGACTTGGAGTTAAAAAGGAAGAAAAAGAAGAGGAAAGCCAATCAAAATCACAAATTAAAATTGATGATTTTGACAAGCTTGACCTTGTTGTTGGAAAAATTTTGGAAGTAAACGACCATCCGGATGCTGACAGACTTCTTGTTTTTAAAGTTGATATTGGAAGTGAAACAAGGACAATTGTTTCAAGCATAAAAGAATTCTACAAAAAAGAAGAATTACTTGGCAAAAATATTGCTGTAATCAAAAACCTAAAACCTGTGAAAATGAGAGGGATTTTATCAGAAGGAATGCTTCTTGCTGCAGGAGATGATGCAGTTTTACTTACAACAATCAAAGACTGCAAACCAGGTACGGTGATTTCTTAATGAAATTAATAGATTCACACGCCCATTTAACGAGTGATGATTTTAATGAGGACAGATCTTTTCTTATAAAGGATCTGTCTAATTTTGCCGTAAATTCTGTAATTCTTCCAGCTTGTGACTTAGAAAATTCTTATGAAACTGTAAAACTTGCAGAAAAATATGAGAATTTGTATGCCCAAGTTGGATTTCATCCAGAAAATATAGAAACATTTGATGATTCTTCCATAGAAAAATTAGAAGATTTGGCAAAAAATCCTAAGGTTGTAGCTATTGGAGAAATAGGACTTGATTATTATTGGCAAGATGACAACAAGGATGAGCAAAAAGAAATTTTTATCAAGCAATTAGACCTTGCAAAAAAATTAAAGCTTCCAGTCGTAATTCATTCCAGAGATTCGGTTGAGGATTGTTTGGAAATTTTAAAAGATTATCCGGATTTAAAAGTTCAAATTCACTGTTTTGCCTATTCATATATCCATCTTATGGAATGTATGAAAAGGGGATATTATATTTCAATCGGTGGAGTTGTAACTTACAAAAACGCTGACAATGAAAAAAATGCGGCCATAAATGTAGATTTGGATAAGCTAATGCTTGAAACAGACTGTCCATATCTTTCTCCAGAGCCTTACAGGGGAATGAGAAATGATCCAAGAAAAATTGTGGAAGTTGCAAGAGAAATTGCGAATCTTCGTGGGATGAAATTATCAAAACTTGCAAAAAGAACAAGCAAAAATGCTATGAAATTTTTTAATATAAAGTAGGTAATATGATAAAAGAAACAATAGTAGTTGAAGGAAAAGATGATATAAGTAATATAAAATCAGCGGTCGAATGTGAGCTTATAGCGACAAACGGCCTTGCTTTTGGCAAAGATTTGATTGAAAAATTAAAAGAAATTGACAAAAGATGTGGGATAATAATTTTTACTGATCCAGATTTTGCAGGAAAAAAAATCAGGGCAAAAATTTCCAAAGAAATTCCAAATGCCAAGCACGCTTACCTTGATAGGAAAAAAGCAATCAAAAAGGGAGATTTGGGAGTAGAAAACGCCTCAAAAGAAGATATAATTGAAGCTTTAAAAAATGCTCATGCAACAAAAAGTGAAAAAAGAGAAGAATTTACCATGAAAGACCTTTTGGATAATAATCTTACTCTTACAAACGACAGCAGAAACAGAAGGGAAAAACTTGGCGATATTCTATCCATAGGATATTTTAATTCTAAACAACTTTTATCAAAACTAAATTCATTTGGCATAAGTCGAGAAGAATTCGAAAGTGCGGTTGAAAAATTATGAAAAAATTATATTCACCAAAAACAATAAAAATAATCCAAGACCTTTACGGTTTTAAATTTAGCAAATCTTTGGGACAAAATTTTTTGGTAGACAAAAATTTTGTAGATAAAATTATAGACTTATCAGAAGTAGATGGCGAAAATATTTTAGAAATTGGACCGGGGATTGGAACAATCAGCCAAGAGATGGCAAAAACTTGCAAAAAACTTGTGGTAATAGAAATAGATAAGACTCTTATTCCAATTTTAAACGATAATCTTGGCGAATTTTCAAATGTCGAAATAATAAATGCAGATATTTTAAAAACAGACCTTGAAAAAATTGCCAAAGAAAAATTTGATGGAGAAGATTTCAAAGTTGTTTCAAATTTGCCATATTATATAACAACTCCAATAATTGAAAAATTATTTGAAGAAAATTTTTCGTGCAAAGACATGACAATTATGGTTCAAAAAGAAGTGGCAGATAGGATGAAGGCAGATGAAAAAAGCAAAGATTATTCATCACTTTCAGTTTTTATAAAATATTATGCAGAAATTACTGGGCAATTTAAAGTCCCAAAATCAGTTTTTATGCCCCAACCAAAAATAGATTCCCAAGTATTAAAATTAAATTTGAGATTGTATGATAAAAATGTTAATACAAATACCCTATTTAATATAGTAAGAGCAGGCTTTAATAAAAGAAGAAAAACAATATTAAATTCCCTATCAAGTGTGATTGAAAAAGAAGATTTAAAAGAAATATTGGGAAAATTAGACTTAAAAGAAAATCTCAGAGCAGAAAATCTTTCTCTTGACGATTTTATAAAAATAGCCAATGAATTTGAAAAAATAAAAGGGTAGATTGAAAGAGATTATCATTTGAGTATAATAATCGTATTAGAAAAAAAGATTTATAAAAAAAGATTGGAGAAAATATGAAAAAAGTAACAATTTACACATCAAACACTTGCCCACATTGCAAGGCAGCAAAAAATTATTTGAAAGAAAATAATATAGATTTTGAAGAAAAAAACGTAGACGAAGATAGAAGTGCAATCGACTATCTAGTAGAAAATGGCCACAGAGGAGTTCCAGTAATAAATATAGACGGAGAAGACATTGTAGGCTTTAATAAAGAAGTTGTAGATGAAAAATTAGGATTATAAAATAGAAAAGTAAGAACCCATCAGAGCAAAGAGAAATCTCAAAAATAAGTTAAATATATAGAAATATCTAACCAAAGAGATCTCTCGACAAGCTCGAGATGGGTTGTTTTTTTATTTATGTAATTACTTTGAAATTAATTAGTATTTATTTAAATTTTATTTATTAAAATTAAGCATTAGCAAGATAAAAAAGAACTTTAGCATTAAAATAAAGAAAGTATAACCCACCTCGAGCAAAGTCGAGAGGTCTCCTGGATAAAATTAATCCAAAATTAAATAAAAACTTTAGCATAAAAATAAAGCACAACAAAGCCCATCAGAACAAAGAGAAATCTCAATATTAGTTAAGTTATTAGAAATATTTAACCAAAGAGATCTCTCGACAAGCTCGAGATGGGTGTTTTTTATTTATGCAATTACTTCGAAATTACTTAGATTTATTTTAATTTTTTTATTTCTGAATTAAGATTTTCAAGTGAGAGTATTTGAGTTCTAGCTAGATTTCTAAGCTCCATCATTCTTTCTTTTTGTCCAACACCTTTTCTTATTAGGACTGCATTGTAGCTTTCCATATTTGCAAGGACTAAAAGCTCGTTTAGATTTGCATAGTCCCTCATATTTCCTTTCAAATTAGGATTTTCTTCTCGCCACTGTTTTGCTCTTTTATTAAAGAGTGCTACATTAAGCATATCAGCTTCATTTGCATATTTAAAAGATAATTGCTCATTTGTCAAATCATCTAGCAAATATTCTTTTATAGCATCTGTATGGATTTTATAATTTATTTTTGATATTTCTCTGTGTAGATTCCGTGTTAATGATAAATTTGAATTTTCATCTGCCTTTAATCTCTTATAATCTTGAATAATATATAGTTTAAATTCTGGGGAAAGCCAAGATGCAAATTCCATTGCTATATCATAATGAGCATAAGTACCACCATATCTTCCAGCTTTTGAAACTATACCAATAGCTTGTGTTGATTCTATCCATTTACTTGGTGTCATTGTAAATCTGTTTAGTCCTGACTCGTTTCTAAAGGTGTCGAATTGCACACGGTTAAATTTCGGATTGTTAAGAACTTCCCATAAGCCTATAAATTCAAGAGTGTTCCTATTTCTCATCCAGTTTTGAATAACAAATCTTGGGTCATCTGTGTTTTTATATTTTGCTATATCTGTTAGACTTAAATAATCATTTTTAAAATCTTTTGTATAAACTTGAATAGAAAGTCCTTTAGCGGAGATTTCTTCTTTTTTTAATTTTGACATTTACTTAACTCCTTATGTTGGTGTACTCTTTACAAGAATTATTATATAATAAATGCTCTAAGTATAAAATCAAATATTAAATTTTAGATTATTAAAAGCTATTATTTACTTTGAAGATAAAAAAATTTAATAATAAAAATACAATGCTAAAAATGTTAATCAAAAATAAATACAAAATCAAATAAAAATTTTAGCTTAAAAGTAAATAAAATCAGCCACCCATCTCGAGCGTTAGTCGAGAGATCTCTTAAATTAAATTTATCTAATCATTAAATAAATTTCATTAAATATATTCAAGCATTATCTAAATCTTTTACTAATCAAAACATTTTATTTGTAAATAAAATAATTTATTCCACAAAAAAAGTGAGTTTATCGCTCACTTTTTGTCTTCTTCTAAGGCATCTATTGTTTTTTTGTGGAGAAGTTTTCTGTAATCATCTTCTAGATTATTTTTTATTATTTTATTGTAGCAAAAATCCATAAAGACTAGAACTGGAAATTGTGGGGAGATTATATTTCCACCTCTCAAATCTTCTATTGTTGGGATGATTACTTTTTCGTCCACAAATGAAAATTTATCTTTTGAATTTGATGTTACAAGAATTGTTTTTGCGCCGTTTTCTTTGGCTTGTTTTAGGGCGAAAAGAACGGATTCTTTGTTGGCTGAAAGGCTTATGCCAATAAGCAGAGAATTTTCTTTTTGAAAAACTGCCCTCATTCTCATTTCATCTTGATAATCTATTGCCATTACTAAAATTCCAAGCCTTGTAAGTCTTGATTGCATTTCTCTTGCTACAAGTCCCGAACTTCCTATTCCCACAAACAATACTGATTTTGATTTTATAATCAAATCTGCTATTCTATCAATTTGTTCGTTGTCGATAAGGGATGGAAACATATTTAAAATTCTTCCGTAAGTGTTTAAAACTTCTTCTACATTAAATGAAGATTTGGAAATTCCTTTTAAAAATCCTTCTTCATATCTGTAAATAAATTCTCTATATCCCTTAAAACCACATTTTTGTGAAAATCTTGTTATGGATGATTCGGAAACGTGGAGTTTGTTTTTGATATTTTTTATTGAAAAATCTTCCTTGTGTTTATTTTTTATAAAATAATCGGCAATTAGTTTTTCAACTTCTGTAAATTTATCATAACTATCAACTATAGCAACAATGGCGGAATTTTTTATCATGGCTACCTCTTTTATTGAAATCTTCTAATCTACTACTCCAAGTATATCATTAATTTCATTTTTGTATAAGACTGCCTTTGCTCCATAGATTACTTGAACTCCTCCTGGAACGTCAAGCACTCCTGTTGCCCCTGTTTGTTTTAAAATATTTTTATCAACAATTTTTGGATCTTTTAAATTTACTCTTAGCCTTGTTATACAAGCATCAACGTCAATTATATTTTCACTTCCACCAAGCGCATCCAAAATCACAAGAGCTTCTTCGTGAAGATTTGAATTTGAATCTTTTTTATCTTCTTTTTCATCAGCTATTTCATCATCGCCTCTTCCTGGTGTCATTATATTAAATTTCTTTATTAAGAAAGAGAATGAGAAGTAGTAAAGAGCTGCCCAGATTAATCCAAATGGAATTTCTAATAACCAATGAGTTTTGTCATTTCCTTGAAGTACACCAAATAAAATAAAGTCAATTACTCCACCAGAAAATGTATTTCCAATATTTATATTTAATAAATCAGCAATTAAGAATGATAAACCATCCAAGAATGAATGGAAAACATATAAAAGTGGTTGAACGAAAAGGAACATATATTCAAGAGGCTCTGTAATTCCTGTAATAAATGAAGTTAAAGCAACTCCCAAAAATAATCCCTTTAATTTTTTCTTGTTTTCTTCTTTTGCGTTCTTATACATAGCAAGAGCAGCTGCAGGCAAACCAAACATCATTGTTGAAAATCTTCCTGCAAAAAATCTTGTACCTTCAGTAAATAATCCAACGTGATTTGGATCAGCTAATTGAGCAAAAAATATTTTTTGAGCACCAACAATTTGCTCTCCAGCAACCATTTCAACACCACCAAGTTCTGTGTACCAAAACATTGGATAAATCATGTGATGAAGTCCAACAGCTCCAGATAATCTCATTAGCATTCCATATAAAAATGTTCCAAAAACTCCAAGTTTTGCAATTGATTTTCCAGCAGAAATTAATAAGTGTTGGAAAGGTGGCCAAACTATAAAGAAAAATACTCCGACAATAATTGCAACAAAAGATGTAACTATAGGAACAAATCTTGAACCACCAAAAAATCCTAGAACTTGTGGCAATTGAATATTGTAATAATTATTATGAAGATAAACTGCAATAAGACCAATAACCAAAGCACCAACAACACCAGTATCAATTGGATCTCCGTCAGGATTAAAAATTGAAAGAAGAGTTGATATAGTTGCATTCATTACCAAAAATCCAACGGCACCAGCAAGAGCTGCAACTCCTTTTTCCCTGTTCGCAAGACCAACCATAATACCAATGCACAAAAGCATGGCAAGATTTGCAAAAATTATATTTCCAGCACCAGCCATAACCTTAAAAATAGTTTGTAAAACACTATTTGCTAAAAAAGGATAGGCATCAATTGTAGCTTGTGATGAAAAAGCACCACCAATTCCTAAAAGTAAACCTGCGGCAGGCAACAATGCTATCGGTAGCATAAAAGCCTTGCCGACTTTTTGTAAATACTTAAACATATTTCCTCCTTAATTATTTTTTTAAAATATCAGCAAATTTTTGGGTTATTAATTGAGGTCTAGTAATTGCAGAACCAACCACAGCAGAAAATACTCCACAAGCAAAAACTTTTTTTAAATCTTCTGGCGTATTAATTTTGCCTTCAGCTATAACAGGCTTGTTTGAAAATTCTACAATTTTTTTAATAGACTCAAAATCAGGACCATCAAAATTATTACTATAAGAAGTATAGCCAAAAAGAGTTGTTGAAATAATATCAAAGCCAAGATCTAAAGCGTTTTTACATTCATCAATCGTAGAACAATCCGCCATGGCATAAATATTATTGTCATGAATTAATTTGAGTAAATCTATTAATTTTTCATCATTTGGCCTTTTCCTATTAGTTGCATCAAGAGCAATTATTTCGCACTTAGAATCAATTAATTCTTCAATTTCTTTTTTAGTTGGAGTGATATAAACTTCGCTGTCAGGATAATTTTTTTTAATAATTCCAATAATTGGTAAGTCAACTTGTTTTTGAATTTCTTTAATATCCTCAACAGATTGAGCACGAATACCACTTGCTCCGCCAATTTTTGCAGCAAGAGCCATTTTTCCCATAATAAAACTAGAATGAAGAGGCTCATCATCTAAGGCTTGGCACGATACAATTAATTTCCCCCTTAATTTTTCTAAATCCATATAACCTCCTTATCTATTTACTTTACTTAATTATATAAAAACAAGAAATTGTTTTCAATTAAAGCAACTAAACAGGTTAGTCTTTCAAAAAATAACAAATTTAAAACAAAAATAAAAGAAATTGGAAGTACTTTCAAGGCGATTGAAAAAAATTAAAAATTAGCAAAAAATTTTAAAATTTTTAAATTAATTTTTTTAAGTTATATATTCGTGCTAGATGACTTGCCTACGCATTTAAATTTATAAAGAAATTTTTAAATTTTAAAAATTCAAAATTTATCTAACAAAAAAACGTTTTTTATAAATGATTTTTAAAATTTTACAAAATAAATTCGAAATAAATTATTTTAAAGATTGAAATTATGCGATTAATTTTATTTGGCAATCTTTTTTCAAAAAAATATAGAAAAACATTCTTATTTCCTTTTTCTTGTGATATAATTTAAGCAAAAGGAGGCATTTTATGTTTGATTTTAAAAGTGCAAAAAAAAGAGTAGACGAAGCTATTAACCCAACACATTTATTTTATTCTGAAATTTTCTCAGATTTATCAAAAAACAATGTGTACATAAAACCAGAAAATTTACAAAAAACTGGTTCTTTTAAATTGAGGGGAGCTTATAACAAGATTTCAAAAATGGATGAGGAATCAAAATCCGTTGGAATCGTAACCGCATCTGCAGGAAACCACGCCCAAGGTGTAGCATTTTCTGCAAATCATCAAGGCATAAAGGCAATTGTTTGTATGCCAGAAACAACTCCGATGATTAAAGTTGATGGAACTTTAAAATATGGAGCTGAAGTTGATCTTCACGGACAAACTTTTGACGAAACAAATACATATGCTCAACAACTTGCCAAAGAAAAAGGATATACTTTTATTCCTCCATACGATGATGAAGATGTAATTGAAGGACAAGGAACAATTGCTCTTGAAATTTTAGAAAGTTTACAAGAAGCTGACTACATATTAGTACCAATCGGTGGCGGTGGACTTGTTTCTGGTATTGCAAAATGTGCAAAAGAAATGAAACCAGAAATTAAAATAGTTGGTGTTGAACCAGCAAATGCTGCATCAATGCAAGCTGCTATGGAAAAAGGTGGACCAATTACATTAGATTCTGCTGATACAATCGCAGATGGAACTGCTGTTGCAAGAGTTGGAGATATTACTTACGAAATTTGCAAGGAAAATGTTGATGAATATATTTCTGTAACAGAAGAAGAAATCATGGTAGCCTTGACTACTTTGATGGAAAAACATAAACTAGTAGCAGAGCCTTCAGGAGCATTAAGTCTTGCTGCAAGTAAAAAACTTGGTTGCAAAAATAAAAATGTTGTTTGCGTAATCAGTGGTGGAAATATTGATATGTCATTTATTTCTCAATTAATCCACAAGGGACTTTATGAAGACGGAAGAATCGCAAGATTTACTGTTGAACTTCAAAATGCACCTGGAAAGCTTAGAGATCTTCTTGATGTTATAGCTTACACAAAAGCAAATATTGTTGAGGTACTTCACGATAGCCTTGCAGCAACTAGCAGATATAAAAATATCCAAGTTGAAATAACCCTTGAAACAAATGGAAAAGACCACATCAGGAAGATTAAAGAATTACTTACTGAGAAAGGATACAATATTCATTAAATGAAATTAGAAAAGATACTAAAAGAAATTTCCTACATTTCCAAAAATATTCAAAATGATAGAGAAATTGTAGGAGTTTCTTCAAATTCAAAAGAAATTAAAAAAGATTTTATATTTGTAGCGATAAGAGGATTTGAATTCGATGGACATAATTATATAGAAAATGCCCTAGAAAATGGAGCATCAACTATAGTCTATACAAATGATGACGTTGAATTTAAAAATGGAATAAATTATATAAAAGTTGAAGATGCAAGATTAGCTCTTGCAAAAATTTCGAATTTCTTATCAGATTTTCCATCAAAATCATTAAGAATGATTGGAGTTACAGGAACAAATGGGAAAACTACAACTGCAAATATAATCTCATTTCTTTTGAATGAACTGGGAGAGCCTTGTGCAAATATTGGTACAGATGGAGCTTTTTTTAACGGCAAAACTTTACCAACTGAGCATACGACACCAGAAATTACAGATATAAACTATATTTTAAATGAAGTCAAAAAAGATGGAATTAAAAATGTAGTTATGGAAACATCATCTCATGGTCTGTGCCTAAAAAGAAATTATGGAATAGCTTATGAGTATGGAGTTTTCACAAATTTATCTCCAGAACATATGGACTACCATAAAACTATGGACAATTATTTCAAGGCGAAGATGATTTTACTAAATCATTCCCAAAAACAAGTCGTAAATTTAGATGACGATTATGGGAAAAAAGCCAAAGAAATTTTCAAAGATGCCATTACAATTTCTATAAACGAAGATTCAGCCTATAAGGCAGAAAATATAAAAAGAGTAGATATGGGTCTTGAATTTTTTGTAAATGGTGTAAAATTTTACCTAAAAAGATTTGGGCTATATGATATTTACAATTCCCTTTGTGCTATAGCAATTGCAAACGACCTTGGTTTTAAATTGGAAGAAATTTCCAAAGCCTTGGAAGGATTTAAGGGAGTAAAATCAAGATTTGAATTTATAGAAAATGACCTTGGAATAAATATAGTAGTAGATTTTGCCCACACAACAACATCTTTTGAAAGTCTTTATAAAGATTTGCCAAAAGATAGAAAAAAATTTGCAGTCTACGGAATAAGTGGAGATAGGACTCCTGATATTAGAAGAGGTCTTGGTAGAATATCTGCAAAATATGATATATTTTCTGTGATAACAACCGATGATCCTAAATTTGATACCTTTGAAAATATTTCAAATCAAATTAAAGAAGGAGTCGAAGAAAATAATGGGGAGTGCATTATTATAAGAAATCGAAAAGAAGCCATAAAATATGCAATTACCCATGCAAAAAAAGGGGATTTTGTTTTTATGCTTGGCAAGGGCGAAGAAGATTTCTTAAAATTAAAAGCAAATATTAAAACCTACTACAACGAAAAAGAAACCATAAGGGAAGTTCTAGAAGAATTATGAGAATTTTTGTAATAGGAGCAGGGGTAAGTTCGCTTGCCTTCTGCTCTTTTTTAGATAATAAAAATATAACAGTATTAGATTCAAACAAAGACAGTGGAAGAAAACTCCTTGCAACTGGAAATGGTAGGTGTAATTTTACAAATTTAAAGCTTTCCTATGAAAATTTTTATTCACAAGAAAAAGATTTTGTAAATTATTCTTTGTACAAATTTTCAAACAAAGATTTGATAAAATATTTTGAAAATTTGGGGATAGAATGGACAAATTTGCCATCAGGAAGATGCTATCCAAAAACCATGAGCTCACAGACTGTAAAAGATTCTCTCATGATGAAAGCAGATGAAAATGCAAAATTTATTTTTGACCAAAAAGTTTTGGACATAGATTTTAACAAAAAATTAATTATAACAGAAAAAAATAAATACAAATACGACCTTCTTGTGATTGCATCTGGTGGAAAAACTTTAAAAAATTCAGGTTCTGATGGTTCTATTTTTAAAATTTTAGAAAAACATACAAAAATCGAAGATATGACTTTTGGAATTACAAATTTTAAGGCGAAAAATCCCTTGTCCAAAAAAGCTAAGGGTGTTAAGGTAAATGCAAAAGCAAGTTTGAAAGTAGATGGAAAATTTATAAAATCATCAACTGATGATGTGATTTTTCAAACTTATGGCCTTACAGGAACTGCGATTTTGGATCTTTCAAATTTAATTTCTCTTGCCTTAAAAGATGGTAAAAAAGTTAGTCTTGACATTGACTTTTATCCAGAGTATAAAAAAGATGGACTTTTAAAGAAATTAGAAGAAAAGTCAAAGAGATTTCCTAATAGAAATATCGAAGAATTATTAATTGGAAATTTAGATAAAAAACTCATAATTGATATATTAAAAAGGATTAAAATAAATCCTGGTAAAAAAAATATTTCAAGAAATGATTTGGAAAAAATTTCAAATATTTTGAAAAATCTTTCTTTTGATATTATGGATATAAATGACAAGAACAACGCCCAAGTTACTTTGGGAGGAGTATCTTGTAAGGAAATCGACAAAAAAACTATGAAATCTTTAAAGATTAAAGATTGTTATTTTATAGGAGAGGTCATGGATGTTGCTGGAGATTGCGGAGGATATAATATTCAATGGGCATTCTCATCAGCAAAAACTGCCTCAGAGGATATAAGGAGATTAAATGTTTAAGATAAATAGAAAGCTAAAAGAATTAAAACACAATGGAGAAAGAATTTCTTTGGCGATAATTGGTTGTGGAAAAATGGGAGCAAGTCTTATAAATCAATTGGGAGATATTGATGCAATAGAAGTTTCTCTTGTAATAGAACACACACCACAAAAAGCAAAAATTGCCCTCATAGATTCAGGAATTTCTGAAGATAAAATTATAAATACAGATTCTTATGACGAAGCTTATGAGGCTTTGAACAAGGGTTTTGTTGTAGTAAGTTCAAATTATAGACTTGCTTACAAACTTTTACAAATTACAGCCGTAGTTGATGCTACAGGAAATCCACCATTTGGAGCAGAGCTTGCAGCAAAATCAATTCAATATCATAAGCATTTTATTACACTCAATGTAGAATGTGATGCAGTTGTTGGACCAATTCTTTACGATATGGCAAAAAAAGCTGGCGTTGTTTATACAGGAATTGCAGGAGATGAGCCAGGCTCAATAATAGATCTTTGCGATTTTGCTTATGGAATTGGCCTTGAGATTTTGGTTGCAGCAAAAGGAAAAAATAATCCCTTAGATAACTATGCAAATGCAGAAATTTTAAAAGACCAAGCAAAAGAAAAAGGACTTTCTCCAAGAATGCTAACAAGTTTTGTCGATGGAACAAATACCATGATAGAATTAAATTCAGTTTGTAACTGCCTTGGATTTTTGCCAGATACATTTGGCTGTCATGGAATTGCCACAAGCCCAGAAACAGCTGTAGAAGATTTTAAATTAAAAGAAGACGGTGGAGTTTTATCATCTTACAAAACGGTAGAATTTTCTCCAGGCATGGCACCAGGAGTATTTCTAATTGTAACAAGCGACAAAAAAGAAGTAAGAGATTTGATGAAATTTTTAGGCTTTGGCGATGGTCCAAATTATTTATTATTTAGACCATATCACTTAACAAGTCTTGAAACGCCAATTACAATTTACAATGCAGTTTTAGAAAATGAGCCAACAATAGCCCCACTTCACGGTCAAGTTGCCGATACAGTTTCAGTTGCAAAAAGAGATATAAAAAAGGGAGAATATTTAGAGGGAATAGGATCAGATAAGGTATTTGGAAAATTAACCGACCACACAAGATCAATAAAAGAAGACCTACTTCCAATCGCCCTAATCACAGAAAAAACAAAAGCCATAGTAGATATTCCAAAAGATACCGTAATAAATTTATCAATGATAGAACTTGACGAAGAAGCAACAATAACAAAATTAAGAAGAAGACAAAATTCAATGAAATTATAGAAATAAAAAGATTACAAAGCGTAGATAAAATATAAATATAGATGGCATTATATTTTTAAAATAAAATATTAGTCAAATTTATACTTTGTCAACAACCTAAAGACTGCATAGGCAGTCTTATTTTTTTGCTCTATTTAATCTGCAATTATTTTTTTCTAGAAAAAATTTTTAAAATAATTTAAAAATTAAAAATAAAAATTTGATTTGTGAAATTTTAATTTTATTATGATAGTATTGTGCATTAGTTTAAAGTTATTGTTTTCATCAAAATTTAAAATAGAAAAATAAAATGATAAATGATTGACAAGTATTGAAAGATAAATTAAAATTAAATTGTAAATAAAACATAGAATAAAAAAAATAAAAAATAAGGAGGACTCTATGAAAGGGTTTGCGATGTTGGGAATTGGTAAAACAGGTTGGATTGAAAAACCGGAACCAGAAATGGGACCATTAGATGCGCTTGTTAAACCAATAGCTTTGGCTCCATGTAGCTCAGATATTCACACAGTTTGGGAAGGAGCTATCGGAGATAGACACGATATGATTTTAGGTCATGAGGCTGCAGGAGAAATTGTAAAAGTTGGAGAATTAGTTAAAGATTTTAAACCTGGCGATAGGGTTTTAGTTCCAGCTATTACTCCAGATTGGTCATCTCTTGAAAGTCAAGCAGGATTTCCAATGCATTCAGGTGGAATGCTTGCTGGATGGAAATTTTCAAATTTTAAAGATGGTGTATTCGGAGAATTATTCCATGTAAATGATGCAGATGCTAACCTTGCTTTGATTCCTGAAGGAGTAGATCCAGTTTTAGCTCCAATGTTATCAGATATGGTTACAACAGGATTCCACGGAGTTGAACAAGCTGATGTTCAATTTGGAGATGAAGTTTTGGTAGTTGGAATTGGACCAGTTGGTTTAATGTCAGTTGCAGGAGCTAACCTAAGAGGAGCAAGTAGAATTTATGCAGTAGGAACTCGTCCAAATTGCGTTGAAGCTGCTAAATTTTATGGAGCAACAGATATAATTTCTTACAAAGACGGATCAATTTCAGAACAAGTTCTAGAACTTACAAATGGTAAGGGCGTTGATAGAGTTATAATTGCTGGTGGAACAGTTGATACTTTTGAAGAAGCAATCAAAGCTATGAAACCAGGTGCAAAAATTGGTAACGTAAACTACCTTGATGGTGGAGAATATATCAAAATTCCTAGAGTTGAATGGGGAGTTGGAATGGGCCACAAGGCAATTAATGGAGGCCTAACACCAGGTGGAAGACTCAGAATGGAAAAACTTGCTAAACTTGTTTCTTGTGGAAAATTAGATCTTTCAAAACTTGTTACCCATAAATTCAACGGATTTGAAAATGTTGAAAAAGCATTATACTTAATGAAAGATAAACCAAAAGATTTAATTAAACCAGTTGTAATTGTAGCAGAAGATTTAATGGAAGATTAGATGAAAATAATAATAGTATCAGGATTTTTGGGAAGTGGAAAAACAACCTTTATAGAAAAATTGTCAAAAAAATTGGATGATGCAGTAATTCTAGAAAATGATTATGCTAAGGCAAATGTAGACAAAGACTTATTAAAAAATACAGGAAAAGAAATTTTATCCTTGGAAGAAGGATGTATTTGTTGTTCAAAACAAAAAGATTTTGCAACAACGGTTATGAGTATAGAAAATACAATAAATCCAGAATATTTGATAATAGAGCCAACAGGTTTGGGCTATCTTTCTAAAATAATTGAAAATATTAGTCCAATTGAATATGAAAAAATTAAAATTTTAAAACCAATAGCCATAGTTGACTATTACAGTATCGATAAGATTATGGGAGAATATAAAGAACTTTTCCTTGATCAAATCCAAAATTCATCCTATATACTATTATCAAAAACTGAAAATATAAGCACAGAAAAAATCGAAAAAGAAGTAAAAAAACTTGAAGACTTAACAAAAGCAAAAGTTTTTGCCAACCACTACAATGATTTTGACAAAAAAGAATGGGACTCTCTTATTGGGGAATATGATAAAGAATCTCTAATAAGAGGGGACTATAAACATTTACACCTTGATAATTTGGTATATGAAAATGTAGTTTTCAAAGATTTTAATGAACTTGGGACAAATTTTAATGCAGTTTGCCAAAATAGGTTTGGAAAACTAATAAGAGCCAAGGGGCTTGTAAATGTAGAAGATAAAAAAGTCAAAGTTGATGTGGTCGATAATAAATTTTCAGTAGAAAAATACCAAGGAGAGTCTTTTACAAATTCTCTAATATTTATAGGAGAAAATTTGGAAGAAAAATCTTTTGATATACTTTTTAAAAAATAATTAAAAGAAGCCCGAAAGCTTATCAGAGCGTAAACAAAATATAGATTCTGCCCATTTAGTACTATAAAAGTGTAAGTAGAAAAAAACTTTCTACTACACTTTTTTTAATATAATGAAGGCAACAGACGAAGTCTATTTAGTTTGAATTTATCTCTTAGTGATCTAATGACTTCAGATATCTGTCTATTTCTTCCTGTGTCATTTGAGAGAATTGAATCTTTTTTTTTAGAATTTCTACTTCCATTTGAAGATAGTAGTTTTCTTTTCTTAGTTTTTCTATTTCACTTATTTCTTTTTTTGTTTTACTACTTTAATCTTAAATTCTGTTTTGTATTTTGCCATTAAAAAACTGACCTCCTTAAGTTGGTTTTTAAGTCCAACTTTTGGAGTCAGTTCAGAATGAAAGTGGTTTTGGAAGATACAAAAGACATATTGAAATTGAAAAAATTAAAAATATAAGAATATTTAACGACACATCTTCAATCGAAATATTTATTAATGACAGAGAAGAAGTGATGACAAGTCGTGTTTATACCAAAAGAATTTCAAAAGCAAAATTTATTATAGAAAATATAGGAAAAATCAAATATTATACGCTAAGAGGATATGAATATATAAAATAAGCTACTAGCTAAATTAAAACTACGGCTGATAGAAATATTTCTATTGGTCGTAATTTTTTATATATAAATTTTTGATTGTTAATTATTTTATAAATTTTTTATTTAATCATTGAAATAAAAGATTTTTTAATATATTATATCTATATAAGAGTTTACATTTATTATGTTTACTTATAATAAAATTGTTTCTAAAAAGTTTTTGATTTTTTAATTTTATATTTCAAAATCAAAGATGAGTTCGTAGGAGGGTGTATTAAATACTTTAAATTTTTACAAATTATAAAATGATTTTATCTTAGTAATTAAAATATAAGTATTTTATATAGGATTTTTACGAAAAATTATTTATAGGAGGAAAACATATGGTATGAGAGGACTGAAAAAATTTACATCCTTATTATTAGCCTTGTTTATAGTTGTCGGAAATATTGTCCCGGCTTTTGCGGATGAAATTGTTAAATCGAACGAAAAGAATGTAGTTGAACAAAGTTCTCAGTCAGATGAAGAAAATACTATTGAGCAAAATTCTCAAATAAATGAAGAGAATCAAAAAAATGATAGGTCAGAAATTGATTCCTCAAATATTTTAACCCCACCTTTAAGAAAGACACAGATACTTTCTGATGATAGTAGTAAACCTGGATTTAATGAAACTAGAATTGTAGTAAGGTTGACTTTACATGGTTTAAATGGAAAAAATTTTGATTTTGAAAAAATTTATCCTAAGGGTTTGAAAATAGGCTTAGAAGGTGAATGCAATAAAATTCGTTACAAAAATGAATTCGGTGATATTAAAGAATTTAGTGGAACAATAGATGAAATTAAAAGTGCTGTAAAAAATGAGAAGGTACAAGATATTGACTTTGGAATACATTCTCAACTATATTTTAAGGATAATTTACCTAACAAGAATCCTGATAGATATATTGAAGCTTACCCAGAACCTAATTTATATAGGATAACTTATTCTTTTGGGGCTTTTGATGTGGAATGGACTGGTGGTTATCCGACTACTGTGCTTACTTTAGATCTTTATCAAAGTCAAAATACTGAATTAAATTTTAAAACTATAGACTCCGAGGGATCTTCTGTAGATAATCCTAATTTTGGAGAATTTATATATAAGATTGGGACTGAGGATAGGACAAAAAATATACCATCTAATAAAAGCGGTGGAAAAATTGATCCTTTTGAAGGATTAGGAATTGATGGAGAAAATTTCGAGAATTTTAATGGAAGCAAAGCTCAGCAAGTTACCTTAAAAAATGCAAACACAAATGGTTTTATATCCCAAGAAGGAGATGACTTTGCTTATAAAATTTTAAAGCAAGAGCAAAAAGATGACGATAAGTCAAATCCTTTGGAAGTAACTTTAATAAAAAAACAAAAAGTTATAAAAGGAGGGGAGCGTCCAAAATATATAGATCCAATAAGTGGAAAAGAAGTTGATGATCCTGATTATGTAAAAGTTGAATTTAAAGTTAATGATCATGGATCAATTGATAGTGGAGAATCTGTTTATTGGGTTTTAAAAGATCTTGATATAAAAGATTCAATCAAAGCTCCAAAAGTCAAATTAGAATATGGATATGGTCTTAAGGGTTGGAAGCCTTGGTTTAAAACTGAAAATCAAAGGTATAGCCAAGATACAACCCATGTAGCTATAATTGATAAAATCAAATATTTTGATTATTTAACTTTTTCTGGAGATGTAACTACTAATAGACTTACATTTCATGATGCAAGTAGGTTGAATTTAATTGGCTTTGTTGATAAATATGGAATTTACAAGGAAGAGCAAATTAAAGGTTTTATTGACTTTGAAGATACAGAAGATAAGGTAAGAGTAACCCTAGAAAATGGTGTAATTAAAAGACCAGGAGTTAAGGAATTAAAAGTTCCTTTTCAGATGAAAGTTGATAAATCCTTTGGAGATGATATTTTAAATACTCCAGAAAAACAACTTGTAAGAGAAACTACATTTTTTGCAAATGATATTTATGGCAATACTTCTTGGTATGGGATAAGATATACAATCAAAAACCAAAACACCAAGGGAACAGTCACTCCAAAAGAAAAAGAAACTCTAAGGTATGTAGCTTTATCAAAAGAAGAAATTTATAAAGCTGTAGAAGATGGAGAATTTACTTATAATGAAGGAGTACCAGAACAAAATAAAAGTGGATCCAATGCTCTCCATAGACTAGTTGAAGGCAAAAATCTTTTAAATCCTGAAAAGGTAAAAGATTTTAATATTAGTGATGAAGATTATAAAAATATTGATTTTTCAAAGCTAGGGTATCAAAAAGTTCCAGTTACTATAACTTATTTAGACAATTCCAAATCAAATGTGGATGTTACAATAAAAATCACGGAAAATGTTCCAACTGGTCTTACTAACGATAAAAATCCATCAAAAATTCTCTTGTTTGTAGGATTTGTTGGTATTGTTGTAAGTGTAATTAATTTTAAGAAAAAAATTCTAAAAAATTATGACTAAGAAAGAAAAAAAGTATAAAAAAAATCAAAAAGATCCTGTGACAAGGGCTTTGCTCAAACTTGCTATAAAATTTGTAAGTATATGTTTGGTCATAGCTTTTGTGTTTACCTTTATTTTTGGAATGTATAGGGTCAATGATACTTCTATGGTTCCAAATATAAGTCCAGGAGATATGATTCTTTTTTATAGGCTTGATAAGGACTTTGTTGTGGGAGAAACTGTTGTTTATTCTTACAACAAAGAAAATAAAATTGGTAGGATTGTGGCTATGCCGGGCGATGTGGTAAATATTGATGAAAAAGGATTAGTAGTAAACAATTCTCACCAATATGAACCGAAAATTTACAAGGAAACTTTGCCCTTTACAGATGGAATAAAGTATCCAGTAAAATTAAAAGAAAATGAAATATTTTTATTGGCTGATAACAGGGACAAGTCAGTCGATTCAAGATTATTTGGTCCGGTTGAAAAAAAATTTATAAAAGGAAAAATATTTACTCTTCTAAGAAGAAGGGGAATATAATAAAATTTTACGAAAGGAAAAAGAAATATGAAAACATTAAAAAAGAAAATTGTAGCAGGTGCCTTGGCATTTACCCTTGTTGGAGGAGCAGTAATAGCAAATCCACAAAAAGCAGAGGCAGCAGGCAAACCATTAAATATTAAAAAAGTATTAAACCTACCAGCTGAAGGTGTAGAAACACCATATGATACTTTTGGATTTAAATTTACTCCAGTTAGCTTTAATGGAGATACAAATGTTACTACTGATGAAAAAAAGACTACAGGTGAGATTTATGTTCCACTGATAAGCGCTGGCGTAAATTATGAACCAACTGATAATATAGATAATGATACTAGTACTCCTGGAAAACAAGTTATTAGAGAAACAGAAGATGCATTAAAAAATGCGAACTGGAAAAACGCTGGTCAATATGTTTATAAAGTTACAGAGTATTCTCCATATCAAGATGAAGATGATATGAAAGATATGACTTATTCTAAAGCAGAATATACAGTATCAATTTTTGTAAAAGAACTTGAGGATGGTACTTTCGAAGTATATGATATCCAAATCAAAAAAGATAAAAAAGATGATGGAACAGTAGTGGAAGATGCAAATAAACAAGAATACACACCAGGCCAAGGTGATGATAAAAAAGGTAATGAATTTGTATTTGAAAACAACTGGGATAAAAAAGACGGTAATGATAATCCAAGCGGTGGACCAGAAATACAAGATGCAGACAAAAAAGGTTTTGCTTTAAGAAAAACAATAGCTGGAGAAAATCCAAGTAAGACTGATAGATTTACTTTTTCACTTAATGTTGCAAAACCAGAAGGAAGTCACTCCGATGCAACAAGTTATAGCTATTATATAGTTGATTCAAACGGAGCAAAAAGTGAAAAACTAACTGGAGAATACGGAAAAAATACAGAAGTTAAATTAAAACACAACGAAAGAGTCGTATTTGCTGAAGTTTTACTAGGATCAAAAGTGACAGCGAAAGAAACAAAATCTGGAACTTATATAGGAAAAGTTAAATCTTCAAGCTTTAATGGTACAGCCGGAGAAGCTAGTGAAGGTATCATAGGAGATCAAGGTGGAAACTTTGTAGAGTTTGAAAACAAAGAACAAACTCCTACAGGTTTACTAGTTGACAACCTACCATTTATTGCCTTAATAGCTGTAGCAGGATTAGGTATATTCTTCTTTGTTAAAAATAGAAAAGAAGAGGAAGCTTTAGCATAAATTTGTTGTAATTGATGAAAGAAAATAAGGAAAATACTAATTCTAAAATAAAAAATGAGGAAATGGAAGAGCACTCTTCCGTTTCCAAAGATAAATCAAATATTTTATCAAATAATCAAAGAAAAAAATTATTAGCAATTAGAAATGTTTCTAGATTTTTGGATTATATTGTTTTAATAATTTCCTTGCTTGCACTTTTTATTGGAATCTATGCTTTTTGGGATACTCACCAAATTATGGAAGTTGCTGATTCTGAAACTTATTCAATGTATAAACCAAACAGCGAGGATGATTTAACTTTTGACCAAATAAGGGCGAAAAATCCAGATGTTTTGGGATGGATTGATGTTTATGGGACAAATATTGATTATCCAATTGTCCAAGGCAAGGATAACGAAGAATATTTAAATAAAACTGTTCTTGGAAAATTTTCTACGACCGGATCAATTTTTTTGGATGCTTCAAATAAAAAAGATTTTTCAGATTTTCAAAATATTTTATATGGTCATTATATGGCTGAAAGAAAAATGTTTGGGGATATGGAACTTTTCAAAGACCAAGAATTTTTTAATACTCACAAGTATGGAGTAATTCATAGGCTTAATAAAAAAAGCAAGGGTATTGAATTTTTTGCTTTTTTAAAAACCGTAGGAACGGATGATAAAATTCTTTCTATTGCAAAAAATTCTCAGGAAAAACCTGACCTAATCGATTATATTTATGAAAATGCTGATTATTCTAGAAAATTAGATTTTGGAGAAAATGAAAATTTAGTCATCCTTGACACTTGCGATCTTTCTGTTACAAATGGGAGATATATTTTTATAGGAAGGCTTACGGACAAGGTAGAAGAAAATATTTTTAAAGAAGAAAAAAAGGAAAATAAATTTGCCAAACTTCTTAAAAAATTCTATAAAATTAATATTTTACTGACTTTACTAATAATTTGGATTTTATTAGTTTTGATTTATCTAATATATGATAGGATTAGCCGTAAAAAAGGAGAGGAGTCTAATAAGAATGTACAATAAAATAAGTATTAAGTTAAAAGCACTTTTTTGCTTTTCCTTAACTTTAGCTTTTCTCTCTGTGTTTTTTCTCTTTCAAACAAAAGTTTATGCTAAAGGTGTAGATTATTCTTTTGTGATGAGACAAAATGTGAGTATAAACTCACCATATTCGAAACCTCAAGATAGTTTTGAATATGTTTTGGAAGCAATTTCAAAAGATGCCCCTTTGCCAGAAGCAAGAAAAGGGACTTATAATTTTAGTCTAAAGGCTGATGAGAAAAAACAAATAAATATAGAATATCAAAAACCAGGTGAATACAAGTACAAATTATATCAAAATAAAACAGATATAAAAAATGTTAACCAAGATAAAGAGGTATATACTTTATTTATAAAAATTATAGAAAAAGATGGGCAACTTGTAAAAGATGAAATTATGATTATAAACTCTTCAAATAAAAAGGTTGAAGAAATGAATTTTCACAATATTTACAAAATAACAAGTCAAGAAAAAGCGAAAAATAAGAAAAATAGCCGTGCTATTGTAGCAACAGGTATAAAAGAAAATTTTATTTTGTTAATCTTGATTGTTCTAGTTGCAACAAGACTATTTATTTTAATTAATAATAGCAGAGATAAAGAAAAAGTATAAAAATAATAAGAATTTTGATGGGCTTTTGCAAAGTGTGATTTTCATACTTTTGTAAGAGCCCATTTTTTATGGATAAACTGGTATAATATTTTAAATTTATTAAATAGCACTAAGGAGAAAAAAATGAAATTTGTTTATTTGATAATGGGGCCTTTTGATTCAAAATTTGATAGGAAGGCTATTGGGAAAAATGCTAATGCTGAAATTATTGGTGTTAAAAATCTTGAGGAAGCGAAAGAAATTTCTAAATCTTTAATTGGACTTGCTGATGTGATTGAGCTTTGTGGAGCTTTTGGGGAAAGTGGTGCAATGGAAATCATTGATGCAACTTTTGGGAAAATTCTTGTTGGCTTTGTTGGGCATTTGGATTGCCAAAATGATTTGTTTGATGAATTATTTTCTTAAATTGATTTTTTTTAAATTCAATCTTTTGCTAAAATAAGAAATTATAATAAAAAAGTGCTTGTTGGCACTTTCATACTATTGAAAAACTAAAAATTTGCCATTTCGACCAGATAAATAACCACCCGTTTCGGTTGTTTATCCCGATTTATCGTACGTAGTGAGTCGAGAAATCTCATGAGATCTCTCGACTACGCTCGAGATGGGTTATAGCGTAATTTTATTTTTAATTTAATAATGAATTACTAAACTGACTTTGTCTACACTCTGAGAAGATGTAAGGCTTCTTTTTTTTTGAAAATTTTCAAAAACTAAAAAATCTATTATAATAATTTTAAGGAGTTATTATGGATATATTTATTGTTGAGGATAATAAAAAAATTTGTGAGGAGCTTTCTTTTCAGCTTGAGCTTTTGGGTTATAAATGTTTTGTTCCAAATGATTTTTCAAATATTTTAGATGAATTTCAAAAAAGAGATTATAAGCTTGTTTTGATGGATTTGAAACTTCCTTTTGAAAATGGATTTTATTGGTGTGAGAAAATTAGGGAAATGTCAAATCTTCCTATAATTTTTCTAACCAGTGCGGCTGATGATATAAATTTAATTAATGCCATAAATTATGGTGCGGATGATTTTATTTCTAAACCTTTTTCTATGCAGGTTTTAAATATGAAAATCAAGGCTCTTCTTAGAAGATCTTATGATTTTACTGGGAAAAATTTAGACCTTTCTTATAAAAATATTTCTTTGATTAAGGAAAAGATGCTTTTAAAAATTAATGATAAAGAAATAAATCTTTCTAAAAATGAATTTTTGATTTTGGAAATTCTTATGGAAAAACCTGAGAAAATTATTTCAAGAGAGCTTATTATGGACAAGCTTTGGGCAACAGATTCTTTTATTGATGATAATACTTTGACTGTAAATATTAATAGGCTTAGGAAAAAATTAAAAAGTCTGGGATTAGATGATTTTATACAGACAAAAAAGGGAGTGGGATATTTTATAAAATGAAAAATTTGAAATTGTTTTTTAGCATTAATAGGGCATATATTTTATCATTTTTAATTTTTTCCTTCCTATCTTTTCTTTTCTATTTTGCTTTTTCTATAGATTTTAGGGTGTTTTTATATTGTCTTATAATTTTATTTTTTATATTTTTATTTATAGGAATTTTTAGATTTTTTAAGGCCAAAAAATGTTTTGAAAAAAATTCCTTTTCTTATTTTGAAAAAAATCTTTATGAAATACACTTGAAAGAAATTTTTGAAAGAAAGGAAAAAGAGATAGAAAATCTTAGAATTTCTAGTAAACTAAGGCAAAATGATTTGGAAAATCTTTTGACTATTTGGACCCATCAAATAAAAACACCCCTTTCAAGTATTTCTCTAATTAGTGAGAGGGAAGAAAATTATGACATAAAAAGAGAGCTAATAAGGATTGATGATTATATTGCATCGATTTTATCTTTTATAAAATTGGGTCAGGACAGTCTGGATTATTCTTTTAAATCTTTTTCTATTGAAAAGCTTATTAAAGATATTGTAAAAAGATATAGGAGTTTTTTTATCCATAAAAACTTAAAATTAATTCTCGATATAGAAGATGAAAATATAGTTTCAGATCCAAAATGGCTAGGACTTGTCCTTGAGCAGGTTTTGTTTAATGCTATAAAATACACAGACAAGGGATATATAAAAATTTCCTACCATGATTTTATTTTAACAATTGAAGATTCTGGAATTGGTATTAAAAAAGAAGATTTGAAAAATATTAATAAATTTGGTTTTAGTGGAGATAGTGATAAAAGAAATGCAAATTCAACTGGTATAGGACTTTTTTTGGTAAATGATATTTTAAAAAAGCTTGGATATGCTTATAAAATTGAATCTAAAGGGAAAGAGGGGACTATTTTTTCACTAAATCTTAAAAAATCTGGTATTATTGAAAATTAATCGGCATTTGCCGATTTTTTTAATCTTACAAAATGTAAGTTTAGGGGAAAAATTGTAAGTTTAGATTAGGGATTTTTTCTTTTATTTTTTGTAATATAGACTTAGGAGGAAGTTATGAATATATTAGAAGTTAAAAATTTAAGAAAAGTTTATAATAGTGAAGATAAAAATACAGAGGTTGTTGCCTTAAAAGATATTAATTTTGAGGTTGAAGAAGGAGAATTTGTAGCAATAATGGGTGAAAGTGGGTCTGGAAAATCTACTCTTTTAAATTTGATAGCAAGTCTTGATACTCAAACGGCAGGAGATATTATTTTGTCTGGGGAAAATACAAAAAATAAAAGTGATAAGGAAAGGGCAAAATTTAGGAGAGAAAAATTGGGTTTTGTCTACCAAGATTTTTCGCTTTTATCATCTTTAAACAATAGGGACAATATATTTTTGCCTTTGGTTTTAGCAAATGAAAAATATAAAATTATGGAAGAGAAATTGGATCCTATTGCAAGGGCATTAAAAATTGAAAATATTTTGGATAAATTTCCTTACCAAATTTCTGGAGGGCAAAAACAAAGAGTTGCCGTTGCAAGATCTCTTATTACAAATCCAAAAATTTTACTTGCAGATGAGCCGACAGGAGCCTTGGATTCAAATTCTTCCATGGAGCTTTTAAATATTTTTGAAAAAATAAACAAAAATGGCCAAACAATTTTGATGGTAACTCATTCAACCATGGCTGCTGCAAGAGCATCTAGAGTTTTATTTATAAAGGATGGGAAAATTTTCTATGACCTTTATAAGGGAGATAGGACCAATGACCAAATGTATGAAAAATTGGTCAAATCTCAAATGATGATTTTATCTGGGGGTGAGGGATTTGAACAAGCTTAATTTTAAAATGGCGACAAGGGGAATAAAAAATAATAAATTTTTGTATTTTCCCTACATTTTGGCATCAAGTTTTATGCTTTTTATTTTTAATCTTTTAATAGATTTAAAAAGTGAAAAATTTATTCTAGACTCCAGGGGAAGCGAAATCATAAAAACTCTTTTGGAAATGGGTTCATGGATTGTGGCTATTTTTTCTCTGATTTTTCTTGTCTACATGGCAAAAACCATTGTCAAAAATCGCTACAAGGAATTGGGACTTTTGTATGGACTTGGAATGGACAAAAAATCTTTGAGAAAAATTTTGATTATAGAAAATTTAATTCTTGGAATTTTAGTCTTGATAATTGGAACATTTTTTACAATTCTTTTGGGACCTCTTTTTATAAATTTGGTGGCAAGAATTTTAAAAATTCAAACTCAAATTAAACTTTCTATAAATTTTTCTAAGTTAGCTTTGGGACTTATGATTTTTGCCATAATCTTTATTTTAATAACTTTGATAAGTTTAAATTCAATTAGAAAAACAAATCCGATTGAGCTTTCAAAACTTTCCCAAAAAGGCGAAAGTGAGCCAAAGGCAAATATTATTTCTATGATTTTAGCCATAATTTTAATTGGCTATGGGTATTACACAGCCCTTTCAATTGATGGAGGAATATTTCAAGCTATCCCAAGATTTTTGCCAGCAAGTATAGCAGTAATAATTGGAACATATTTTTTCTTTAGATCTCTTGTAATTTGGATTTTAAAACTTTTTAGAAAAAATAAAAAAATTTATTATAAGGGCACAAATATGACCTTTATCGGAGAACTTATCAAAAGAAGCAAGGAATCTGCCATGGCACTTTCATCAATTACCATTATCTCTTCACTTTTTCTTTTGAGTTTTGTAGTTATGAGTGCCATGTTTGTTGGGAAAAATGATTTATTAGATAGGATTGCTCCAAGTGATTTTTTGATCCAATACCAAGAAAATGATAAGGAAAGTGGAAAATATACAAAAAATTTACTTGAAAAAAATATAGGAAAAGAAAAAATAAAAAATCTTGGAGAATTTAAAAGGAAAGGTCTTGTAGTTAGTGAAAAATCGCCTGGAAAATTTTCTATACTAGAAGATGATGACTTAAGAAAAACAATAATGGATGATAAAACAAAAATTATATCCATAACAGATATAAAATCTTTTAATATGGCGAACAAGACAAATATTTCTCTTAAAAAAGATGAGGCTATAGTTTTTGATTCCAAAGCAAAAAAATACGGAAAAATTTCTTTAGAAAATCAAAATTTGAAAGTAAAAGAAAATGTAAAAAATACTTCCTATGTCCTAATGGATCCTACAACAAGTCTTTTTCACAATATCCTAGTTGTAGTAGATGATTTGGATGAATTTTCAAAAAAAATATCTGATGGCAAAAATAATAAGATTTTCCCTAGTGTATCAGGAACATATTTTGACCTAAAAGAAAAAAATCAAAAAAATATTGATGAGATAGGAAATATTTTAAATAAAAATCTAGCAAATAAAAAAGAATTCGAGGATAAAATCTTTGTCAAAAATTCAATAGAAAATAGGATGGAATTTGACAAAATCCATACAGGAGCCTACATTGTTGTTCTTATTTTAGCCCTAGTATTTTTAATCTCAACCATAATTGTAATTTATTACAAACAAGCTGCAGAAGGTCTTGAAGATGGAAGAAATATAAAAATATTACAAAAAGTGGGAATGAGTAATAAAGAAATAAAAAAATCAGTCGAAAAACAAAACTATTTCACGTTTTTTGGCCCTTTAATAATTTCAATAATCCATATTTTAATCGCATCAAAACTTGCCTTTGGCATGATTCAAATGTTTGCCATGCTTGAGCTTAGAAAATTTATAGAAATAGAGGCGATTTGTATAATAATTTTCTCATTAATTTATATAATGATATTTAGAATAACCCTTCCAATATATTTTGAGATGGGAAAATTAAATAAGGAGTAAAAATGAAAAAAATATTTAAAATTCTTCTATATATAATAATTTCAATTTCAGTATTAGGATTTTTGTTTATATTTTTGTGGACAAAAATTCCGGAATTTAAAGCCAAAAAAGAAATTTCAGATTTAGGACAATATGCCCAAAAAATAGAGGATGTAAAAATCGAGGACCAAGTAGAAATCATTGGTCTTGGCGAGGCTACACATGGAAACAAAGAATTTCAAGAATTAAAATTAACCTTGTTAAAAAAATTAGTAAAAGATGCAAATGTTAGAGCCTTTGCCTTGGAATGTGATTTTTCAGAAGGAATGGAGATAGATTCTTATGTAAAATCAGGAAAATTTCAAAAAAATCCATCAAAAATTTTCTCCTTTCCAATCTATCATACAAATGAGATGAATGATCTAATAAATTGGATAAAAAAATACAACCAAAATCACGACCAAAAAATTTCCTTTTACGGTTTTGACATGCAAAATCCAGAAAAATCCGTAAAACTTTTAAAAGATTTTGTAAAAAAAGAAAATATTGATTTTGATATAAAAAGTCTGGATGTCTTAGAAAAAGATAATATTTCAATCAAAGATCCAAAGATGAAAGTCTTGGAAGAAAATTTAAAAAAATTAAATGAAAAACTTGAAAAAAATACCAAAGAAAAAAGACTTATAGAAAATATTCTATCAAGTTTTCCATATTATAAGATGGTGGGAGATTATGTAAAAGCAAGTGAATATAGAGATGAAAAAATGGCAGAAAATATTTCTTGGATAAAAGATTATGAAAAAAATTCAAGAATAATGATAGCAGGCCACAATGGTCATATTGGAAAAAAAGAATTAATGTATAAAAATATGGGAGAAAATTTACTGGAAGAATATAAAAAATCATATTTTCCAATAGGAACAGATTTTTATAAAACAAAGGTAAATATAAAAACTATGCAAAAAAATCAAAGAACAATACAAAAATTTATATCAGCAGATCCTTTTGCCTACCAGGCAAAAAATTATAACAATTCTTATTATTTAGATTTTTCAAAAGTAAAAGATGGAGATTGTAAAAATCTCTTAGATTCAAAAATAAAAATGGGCTCATTAGGCGAAGGCTACACTTGGGTAATGAAATTTATCCCATACTCATATAGAATAGAAAATTCTCCAAAAGAAATTTTTGATTCGATGATTTTTGTATATGAAGCAAATCCTATTAAAAATATAGAAAATTAAAAAAGCTCTTGGTTTAGCCAAGAGCTTTATTTTTACATCCTAAAAATTTCTTTTCCAAGTTTTGTATTTTTTGGATCTTCTTTTTCGAATACTATTTTTTTAACGTCATTTTGGAATTTTATGTCTTTGTAGAGGATGCCTCCTACAAAATCTTCGCCTTTTTTGAATAATTTGTAGACTTTTTCTCCGTCTTCTTTTTTGATTTCTTCTATTGCTTCGCCTGAATTTAAGCCTGCTGAAAATAGTTTTATATCTCCAAGAAGTAGGGATGAAAATGGTTTTGGTGTTTGGTAGGTTTTGTTATCTCCTGTCATATTGCTTCCTGCAATTTCTCCCATTTCCATTGATGCTGTCCAAAGTCCTATTGTAGCTTTTCCTAATTGCATACAATCTCCTGCTGCATAAACATTATCATCACTTGTTTTTAAATTTTCATCTACAATAATTCCACGATCAATTTCAAGTCCAGATTTTTCTGCAAGTTCTAGATTATTTCTTACACCTGTTTGAACCAAAATTGTATTTGCTTCGATTTCTTCTCCATCTTCAAGTTTTATTCCACAAACTTTACCGTCTTTTTCTAAAATTTCTGCAGTATTTTTTCCTGTAGAAGTTTTGATTCCTGCATCATTTAATTCTTTTTCTAATTTTTTGGAAAGCTCATTATCAAGTTGTTTTCCCAAAATATAGTCAAAAGTTTCAATAACAAGGACTTCGCAACCTGTATTTTTTACAGAAAAAGCAGCTTCAAGTCCCAAAAGTCCTCCACCAATTACTACAACTTTCTTGTTTTCCTTGATGTGGTTTTTGAAAGAATTTAAATCTCCAACAGTTCTAATTGCAAAAACTCCATCGGCATCAATATTTTTTATTGGTGGGACAAATGGATGAGATCCTGTTGCTATAAGAGCTTTTTTATATTCAATTTCTTCCCCGTTTTTTAAAATTGCCTTTTTATTTTCAAGGTCAAGTTTTTCTACTTCACATTCAAGTTTTTCTTCTATATTATTTTTTTCGTACCATTCAGGTTTTTTTACCAAAATTTCATCATCTGTAAAATCTTTTGCAATAAGCTCAGATAATTTTGTTCTCCAATAAGTGTGTTTTGCTGATTTTGAAATTATAATAATAGAAGAATTTTCTTCTTTTTTTCTAATAGTTTCAGCGGCCTTTTGACCTGCTATTCCATTTCCAACAATTAAATAATCGTACATTTATTTTCTCCTTTTTTAACTTTTATACTAATCTCTATTTATTAATTTACCCAAATTTTCTAAATTTATCTATAAAGTGGGTAAATAATTAAAGTGAATAAAAATTTTAAAAATCAAAGGAGATTTATATGATATATGATTTTGTAGTAAAAAATAACAAGGGTGAAGATGTTAAACTTGAAAAATATAAGGGAAAAGTTTTATTAATTGTAAATACAGCAACAAAATGCGGATTTACTCCTCAATATGAGGGACTTGAAAAACTTTATGAAGAATATCATGAAAAAGGCTTTGAAATTTTAGATTTTCCATGCAATCAATTTAAAAACCAAGCTCCAGAAAATGACCAAGAAATTGATTCATTTTGCACACTTAATTTTGGAACAAAATTTGACAGATTTCAAAAAATTGATGTCAATGGAGAAAATGAAGATCCGCTTTATACCTTTTTGAAAAAAGAAGAAGGAGGTATTCTTGGTGGAAAGATAAAATGGAATTTTACAAAATTTTTAGTTGATAGGGATGGAAAAGTTGTAAAAAGATTTGCCCCAACTACAAAACCCGAAAAAATTAAAGAGGATATAGAAAGTTTATTGTAATGGATGATTATGTAAAACTTGCTTATGATGCAATTGAATATTATTTGGAAAATAAAACTTATTTAAGAGGTTTTGATGAAAAATTTAAGAAAAATTCAAATGGAATTAGGATTGAAGTAAAAATTAATGGAAGGCTTAAGGGAATTTCTGGCTCAATTTTTCCAACTAGGAAAAATTTAGGCCTTGATATAATTTATGAAGCAGTAAACGCAGGATTTTTTGATTTAAAATTTAATCCAATTACAAAAGAAAATTTAAAAGATTTAGAAATAAAAGTTTTTGAATATTTTGATGTAGAAAAACTTAGATTTATTGAAGATTTTAATGATTATGATGGAATAATGCTCTCTTTTATGGAAGAAAATTATTATGTCTATAGAAAAGACTTTGATTCTGATATAGAAATGTTAGAAAAAGCCCTAGAAATTTCTAATGTTGATAGCTGGGATAATTTTTCTATTGATAAATTTAGAATGAAAATACATAAATAAAGGAGATCTTATGCGGCTTTTACTTGCGATTTTTTCATCAATTTTTGCAGCTCTTACTTCAATTTTGGCAAAAGTAGGAATAGAAGGAGTAAATTCAAATCTTGCAACTGCAATTAGGACTTTTGTAGTTTTAATAATGAGCTGGGGCATTGTATTTATTACTTCATCATTTTCTGGAATTTATAATATTAGCAAAAAATCCTGGATATTTTTAATTTTATCAGGCCTTGCAACTGGACTTAGTTGGCTTTGTTATTATGGAGCCTTAAAATATGGAAACGCCTCAAAGGTTGTTCCAATTGATAAAATGAGTGTGGTTTTGACTTTGATTCTTGCATTTTTATTTTTGGGCGAAGAATTTACAGTCAAATCGATTATTGGATGTATTTTAATTACGGCTGGAACTCTTTTTATGGTTTTATAAATATATATTTTTTTAAATAAAAAGCAATTTGACTTTTTTCTTTAAAAATAGTAAATTAGTCAGTAGATATAGGCGATTAAAAGAAGAGTAGTTTTAAAAAATAATTTACAGAGAGGCCTTTAGGTGAAAGTGGCTATGCATTTTTTATTATGAAGATCATCTTTTAGCTTAATAAATGAAAAAATTAGTTTATTACGTAAGATAGGCGTTAACTTCATACTCAATTTTTGGGTGGACCGTCCCTTCTGGGGGCGTTTTTTTATTATAATTTATTTTAAAAGAAAATTTATAAGAAAGAAAGGGAATTATGGCAAGTTTTAAATCACTAGATACAAAAAATACTAAACAAAGAGAACTTGATCTTTCCAAATACTGGGCTGATATAGACCTGTTGGATAAGACTTTTACAACAAGAGAAGATGCAGATGAATATATAATTTTTGATGGACCTCCAACAGCAAATGGAAAACCAGGAATCCACCACGTTATAGCAAGAACTTTGAAGGATATGACTTCAAGATATAAAAATATGATGGGCTTTAAGGTTTTGAAAAAAGCTGGATGGGATACACACGGACTTCCTGTAGAAATTGAAGTTGAAAAAGAATTAGGCTTTACAGAAAAAGATCAAATAGAAAAATACGGCGTTGAAAAATTTAATCAAAAATGTAAGGATTCAGTTTTTAAATATTCAGATATGTGGAGAGATATGTCAGATAGGATGGCTTTTCTTTATGATATGGACAATCCTTATATAACTTTGGACAATGATTATATTGAAACTGAATGGTGGCTATTAAATCAAGCTTTCAAAAAAGGATTAATTTATGAAGGCGCAAAAGTTATGCCATATTGCCCAAGATGTGGAACAGGTCTTGCAAGTCACGAAGTTGCTCAAGGCTATCAAATGGATAAGGCCATAACTTTAATTTGTAAATTCAAGAAAAAAGGTGCTGAAAATGAATATTTCTTAGCTTGGACAACAACTCCATGGACTCTTCCATCAAACGTAGCTTTGACTGTTCATCCAGAACTTAGCTATGTAAAAGTAAATGATAAAACTGATGGCTGCTATTATTATTTGGCAAAATCTTTGCTTGGAAAAGTTATGGCAGATCATGAATACGAAGTTGTTGAAGAAATGAAAGGAAAAGATCTTGAGTATGTTGAATATGAACAATTACTTCCTTATGTAAAACCAGATGGCAAGGCATTTTTCCTAACTTGTGCTGATTATGTTTCAGCAGAAGACGGTACAGGAATTGTTCACACAGCTCCAGCCTTTGGTGAAGATGACTACCAACTTGGAAGAAAATATAATTTACCATTTGTTCAACCAGTTGACCTTGAAGGATGTTTTACAGAAACTCCTTGGAAGGGCAAATTTATTTTTGATACAAACGAAGAAATTTTCATTCATTTAAGAGATGAAGGAAAAGTTTATAAAAAACAAACAATCGAACACAATTATCCTCACTGTTGGAGATGTAAAACTCCGCTTGTTTATTACGCAAAACCATCTTGGTATATAGAAATGAGTAAACTTTCTGAAAAAATGGTTGAAAATAATAACGGGGTTAATTGGTATCCACAAACAATAGGGGATAAAAGATTTGGAAATTGGCTTGAAAATGTAAAAGATTGGGCAATCTCAAGATCAAGATATTGGGGAACTCCACTAAATCTTTGGAGATGTGACGATTGTGGTCACGTTGAATCAATCGGTTCAAGAAAAGAGCTAGCAGAAAAAGCAAGAGAAAATATAAGTGAAGATATAGAACTTCACAGACCATATGTTGATGATGTAACAATAACTTGTCCAGAATGTGGAAAAGTAATGCACAGAGTTCCAGATGTAATAGATGTTTGGTTTGACTCAGGAGCAATGCCATTTTCACAAGTTCATTATCCATTTGAAAAGGGGGAAGATTTAGAAAATTATTTCCCAGCAGATTTCATCTGTGAAGGAATCGATCAAACAAGAGGATGGTTCTATTCACTAATGGCGATTTCAACAATTATAACAGGCAAAGCACCTTATAAAAATGTTTTGGTAAACGACTTGGTTGTTGATAAAAACGGACAAAAAATGTCAAAATCAAAAGGAAATACCCTAAATCCATTTGAATTATTTGATAAATATGGGGCAGATGCAGTAAGATTTTATTCATTATATGTATCACCTTGCTGGGTTCCAACAAAATTTGACGAAAAAGGTCTGATCGAAGTTAAAAATAATTTCTTTAGGACAATCGAAAATGTTTATAATTTCTTTGTCCTTTATGCAAATACAGATAATATAAGTCTTGATGAGATCAAAAATTTTGAAAATGTAGAGCTTGAAGAAATCGACAAGTGGTTGTATTCAAGATTAAATTCACTATTAAAATCCTATTATGAACAAATGGAATCTTTTGACTACAACAAGGTTGTTCATTTAGTAAATGATTTTGTAGTAGAAGATTTATCAAATTGGTATATAAGAAGAAATAGAAAGAGATTTTGGAGAGAAGATTTAACAGAATCCAAAAAAGCAGTTTATAAAACATGCTTTGATGTATTAGTAAGTCTTTCAAAAATGACAGCTCCAATAGCTCCATTTATTTCAGAAGAAATCTACAGAAATTTAACAGGCGGACTTTCAGTTCACGTTGAAAAACTTGATAAAGTTAATGAAGATTTAATTGATGAAAAATTAGAAGAGAAGATGGATCTTGTAAGAAAAATGGTAACTCTTGGTCGTGCATCAAGGGAAAAAGAATCAATCAAGGTTCGTCAACCTCTAGAAAAAATAATTGTAGATGGATCATTTAAAGAAACAATCGGTGATTTAACAGGCTTAATCAAAGAAGAATTAAACATAAAAGAAGTTGAATTTGCAGATGACCTTTCAGACTTTATGGATTATTATTTAAAACCAAACTTCAGAAAAGTTGGACAAATTTTTGCTAAAAACGTGGGAGCTTTTGGAAAATTCTTGGCTGGTGTTGATGCAAAAGAATTCGTAGAAAAAGTTGAAAATTCTCCACAAGAAATTGAAATAAATGGAGAAAAATACACAGTTGAAAAAGATTATCTTGACGTAAGAATCCAAGCAAAAGAAGGATTTGATGTTGAGATGGATGGAAATGTATTTGTAGTTTTAGATACAGAAATCACAGAAGATCTTAAAAAAGAAGGATACGCAAGAGAATTTGTATCAAAAATCCAAAATCTTAGAAAAGAAAATGGATACGAAGTTACAGATAGGATTGACATCTTCTTTAGTGCAGACGACGAATTGAAAAATGCCTTAAAAGATTTTGAAGAAGAAATTAAAAAAGAAACTTTGGCTGATACAATGGAAGTAAAAGACCTTGATATAGAAGAATTCGAATTAAATGATAAAAGTGTAAAAATTGAACTAGAAAGAAAATAAATATAAGAGGAAGTGGGGAAACTTGCTTCCTTTTTTTGTGGATTGGAGTATATATGAAAATTGTACTTATGAATATGGTAAAAATTTATGATGAAAAAAATAATAAGGTTCTAGTTTTAGATAAAAAGAAAAAATACGGCTGGGAAGGCCTTACTTTTCCTGGTGGAAAAGTTGAAAAAAACGAATCTTTTGAAAATTCTGTAATAAGAGAGGCAAAAGAGGAAACAAACTTAGATATAAAAAATCCTAAACTTCTTGGAATAATCACTTGGGCCTTTACAAACGATGATGGAGAATTTCAAAAAGATGTTGGACTTTTATACCAAACAAGTGATTTTTCTGGAAAATTAATTGAAAATAATAGGGAAGGAAAATTGTTTTGGAAAGATTACGACGAATTTAAAAAAATGGATAAGATGAGCGAATCAATGCCAGAAATTTTAAAAATTTATGATGGAAAATATAGGGAAATTTATTGGGATGTGGATAAGGATAGGAAAAGATTTTATTGATTTTTAAATTTGAAATCAAATCAATTTTTTTCGTATGATATTCTTAGCTTGAAGATTTGTATATTTTGTCAACTGATTGAGATATTGCCTAGATCTTTTTTTCTATTTTTATGTTATACTTTTAAAAGAAACTAATGGAGGTGGTCTTGTGTGTGAAAATTTAGATAAATATTCTGTGGTTTTAAAAAATGTTTCTAAGTCTTTTGATGATGAAATGATTTTAAAATCTGTTGATTTGGAGCTTGAGAAGGGGAAATTTTATACGCTTTTGGGGCCTTCTGGTTGTGGGAAAACTACAATTTTAAATCTTATTGCTGGATTTTTGGAAGCAAATTCTGGTGAGATTTATATTAATGGAGAAAATGTTTTGAATGTTCCTGCAAGTAAGAGAAAGGTTAATACAGTTTTTCAAAATTATTCTCTTTTTCCTCACATGAATGTTTTTGATAATGTTGCCTTTGGTCTTGAAATTAAAAAAACTGACAAAAAAATTATAAAAAAAGAAGTTGAAAAAGCTCTTGATATGGTAAATTTATCAGGGTTTGAGAAAAGAGAAATTTCTCAAATGTCAGGAGGACAAAGACAAAGAGTTGCCATAGCTCGTGCTCTTGTAAATAAACCTGATGTGCTTTTGCTTGATGAGCCTTTGTCTGCTCTTGATATGAAACTTAGAAAATCCATGCAGGTTTTACTTCGTGATTTGCAGTGGGAGCTGGGTATAACTTTTGTTTTTGTAACTCACGATCAAGAAGAGGCTCTTGCCATGAGCGATTGGATTTTTGTAATGGATAAGGGAGAAATTGTTCAACAAGGAAGTCCAAAAGATATTTATGATGAGCCAATCAATCGCTATGTTGCTCAGTTTATTGGTGAAAGTAATATTTTAAAGGCGAGAATGGTTGATGATTATAAGGTTGAATTTGCAAATAAAACTTTCGCTTGCTCTGATGCTGGAATTAATAAAAACGAGAGGGTTGAAGTTGTAATTAGGCCTGAAGATATAAATGTTGTTCCTATTGATGATGCGGATATTGTTGTAAATATCGATAATATTTTGTACAGGGGAGTTTTTAATGAATTAATTTGTTTTGATTCTTCTGAATTTAGGTGGAAAATTCACACAACAAGAACTTTTGAAGAAGGCGATGATATTGGAATAAAAATTGATGCAGAAAATATCCACGTTATGCGTTATAACGAAAGCGAGGATGATTTTGATAAAAGAATTGAAAAATATGCGATTGGAGAAGATGATGGCTAAAAAATACCAAAAATTATCTGCGATTTATTATTTGTGGATTTTAATTTTTATTATTGCTCCGATTCTTCTTTTGATTTACCAATCATTTTTTGATATTTATGGAAATTTTACTTTAAACAATTACATTTCCTACTTTTCAAATAAAAATTATATGATTATGACTTTCAATTCTTTGTTGACTGCCTTTTTAATAACAGCTTTTACACTTTTGTGGGCTTATCCATTTTCGTATTTTTTATCAAAGACCAAGCACAAGGATTTTATTTTGCTTTTGGTAATTCTTCCAACTTGGATAAATTTGGTTTTAAAAGCCTACGCTTTTATTGGACTTTTCAATAAAAATGGAAGTATTATGGGATTTTTGGGACTTGCAAGTGAGGGATTTTTGTTTACAAATCCTGCCTTTATTTTGGTTGCTTCCTACGTTGAACTTCCCTTTATGATAATTCCAATTTTTAGGGCGATTGATTCTATTCCAAATGAATATATAATTGCAAGCGAAGATTTGGGAGCAAATAAGTTTCAAACTTTTAGAAAAATAATTCTTCCTCTTTCCATGGATGGAGTAATGGCAGCAAGCCAGGCGGTTTTTATTCCTTCTCTTTCACTTTTTCTTATAACAAGAATTATTGGAGGAAATAAAATTATAACCTTGGGAACAGCTGTTGAAGAGCATTATTTGGTAACTCAAAATTGGGGGATGGGATCAACTATTGGCCTTGTTTTAATTTTTATGATGTTTGCAGTTATTTCTATTTTAAATAAAAAGGCGGTCAAAGATGGAAAATAAAAAAAATAAAATTGGTAATTTGTATTTATTTTTTGTATTTATAATAATGTATTTGCCCTTAGCTTTTCTGATTTTTTATTCATTTAATAGCGGGGGAAATATGAATGTTTTTGAAAGCTTTACCCTAGATTATTACAAAAAAGTTTTTAATGACGAAAGGCTTATAAATATTGTAATAAATACTTTAATAATTGGCTTATTATCGTCTTTGATTGCAACAATTATTGGAACGCTTGGTGCAATTTCGATTTATTATATGAGAGATAAAAAATTAAAAAAGAAAGTTTTAAGTCTAAATTCAGTCCTTATGGTTTTGCCAGATGTTATGATGGGCGCTTCATTTTTGATTTTATTTTCTTTTTTATTAAAAATTCCTATGGGATTTTTTTCGGTTTTGCTTGCTCACATTGCCTTTTCAATTCCAATTGTGGTTTTGATGGTTCTTCCAAGGCTTTACGCCCTAAATTCTGATATGATGAAGGCTGCGGAAGATTTGGGAGCAAATGATATTAAAATTTTAAATAAAATTATCCTTCCAAATATTGCAAGCGGAATATTTGCTGGATTTTTTATGGCACTGACTTATTCTTTGGATGATTTTGCAGTTACATTTTTTGTGACAGGCTCAGGATTTTCAACTCTTTCTGTAGAAATTTATTCAAGGGTTAGAACAGGAATTTCTCTGGAAATAAATGCGCTTTCTTCATTGATTTTTATTTTGTCATTAATTCTTGCAATCGGATATTATGTCATACAAAGTAGAGAAGAAAAAAGGAGGACAAGATGAATAAGGTTTATAAATTTTTCTTAGGAATTTTAACTCTTTGCCTTCTTTTGTTTGTTGGACAAAAAAAATTAAATGAAAAAGCAAAAGATCAGGATTCAAAAAATATTTATTTTTATAATTGGGGAGATTATATTGACCCTGAAATTATAAAAGATTTTGAAAAAGAAACAGGCTATCACGTGATTTATGAAACTTTCGATTCAAACGAGGCGATGATGGCAAAAGTTGAGCAGGGAAAAACTTCCTACGATTTGGCTTTTCCGTCAGAGTATACGGTTGAGATGATGAAAGATAAAAAACTTTTGAAAAAATTAGACCACAAAAAAATAAAAGGTCTTGAAAATATTGACCAAAGATTTTTAAATCTTTCTTATGATCCAAACAATGAATATTCTATTCCATATTTTTGGGGATCTTTTGGAATAATTTATAACAATAAAAAATACAAAAAAGAAGATTTTTCTTCTTGGAAAAATTTGTGGGATAAAAAATTTGAAGGAGAAATTTTATCTTTTGATGGAGCAAGAGAAACACTTTGCATTGGTCTTTTGGCAAATGGAAAAAGTCTAAATGAAAAAGATGAAAAAATTTTGAGAGAAACTAAGGATGACTTGGTTGGTTTTATGAAAAATGTAAAGGCAATTCTTGCTGACGAAATTAGAATGTATATGGCTCAAGGAGAAGCTGATGTTGGAATTACATTTTCTGGAGAAGCCTCAATGGCAAAAGAAATAAATCCAAATCTTTCTTATGCTATTCCAAAAGAAGGTTCAAATATTTGGTTTGATACCATGGTTATTCCAAAAACTTCAAAAAATACAAAGGGAGCTTATGCTCTAATAAATTATTTGCTAAAACCAAAAGTTGCAGCAAAAAACGCAGATTATGTTTGGTATCCAACTCCAAACAAAAAGGCGATGAAATATATTGACAAAGAAGCAAGAAATGATAAGACCTTGTATCCAGATGATGAAGATATAGAAAAATTAGAAGTTTTCAAAAATTTGGGCAAAGAAACAACAATTTTATACAATGATTTGTTTTTGGATTTAAAAATTTCTCCTAAAGCAGATTAAATTTTTCCTTGAAAATTTGCTACGAGTAAGTTTTCAAGGATTTTTTTATAAATTAATTTATTGTATAATGGATTTAAGAAGTAAATTTAAATCATGAAGAAAGGTTTTCAGACAAAAATAGGAGAAAATTATGCAAGCAAAAAATATTGACGAATTTGTAAGAGAAAACGCCCCTTGTTATATTTATCAAAAAGAAATAATTGATAAATCTTGCCAAAAATTACAGGAAAAATTTAAAAATATAGAATTTTTATATTCAATCAAGGCAAATCCCTTTATGCCAGTTATAAAAACAATCAAAGAAAATGGAATTGGATCAGATGCAGCATCAAGCAATGAAGTTTTGCTTTCAATAAAGGCTGGTATGGAAAAAAATCAAATTTATTATTCTGCCCCAGGTAAAACTATGGAAGATTTAAAAAAAGCTTGGGATAAGTGTATTTTTATTGCAGATTCTTTCCACGAACTTGATTTGTTAGATGAATTGGCAAAAAATCACGGAGAAATTTTAGAAATTGGCATAAGAGTAAATCCGAATTATTCTATGACAGATAAAAAAGCCCATTCAAGTAAATTTGGAATTGATGAAGATAAAATTTTTTCTTTCGATTGGACTTACAAAAATTTAAAACTTGTTGGTCTTCACGTTCACGTTCAAAGCCAAATTCTTGACACAAATCTTCTTTCAAATTATTACAAAAATACTTATGATTTGGCAGTGAAATTTTCAAAACTATCACATGCTGACATTAAATTTATAAATTTTGGCTCAGGCATAGGAGTTGCCTACGACAAAAAAAACGAAGATGATGTGAATTTGGATATTTTGGCAAAAACTATGAAAGATTTATATGAAAAAAATAAAAATGAACTTGGGGCAAAATTTTTGATAGAAAGCGGAAGATTTTTGGTTATGGATTCAGGAGTTTATTATACGCCAATAATCGACAAAAAATATTCGAATGGGAAAACCTACCTTGTTGTAAAAAATGCCATGAACGGTTTTGTTAAAGGACCTATGAAAGAAATGCTAAAACAAGCTTTGGGATATGAGTGCGAAAAAGCCTTTGAGCCACTTTACACAGGAAAAAATCAATGCGAATTTGAAATTATTGGAGAAAATTCTCAAAAAGAAATTGTAGATATTGGGGGACACTTGTGTACAAGTTTAGATTTGTTAGCAAGTGATATAGAATTAAAAAAAGCAAATATTGGCGATATATTGAAAGTGTCAAACGCTGGAGCTTATTGCTTTAGCCTTTCGATTTTACACTTTGCAAGCCATGATTTGCCAAAAGAATTTTTGATATAAAATTTAGTAAAAAAAGGCTTTTGTAAAATTTTTAATATTTTACAAAAGCCTTTAATTTATTTTATTTGGTCTTCTATATTTTCAAATTCCAAATCCTTGGAAAGTTTATTTATAGTATGTATGGTTGATTTCCAATTTTCAACTAAAAATTTTCTTGCCTTATCCAAATTTTTTTCTTTTAAGGCGTTAATTATGTTCATGTGCTCCTTATAAGTTGTGAAATTTTCATCGCCTGTTTCAAAAAAATAAATTTCCATTCTTTCAACTCTTCTTTTTAGTTTATCAATAATTGGTTTTATTTCAGCATTTCCAGAAAGTTCAATGAAAGCATCGTGAAATTCGTTGTCTTTTTTTATAGTTTTTAATTGGTCTTTTTTTCTATGAAAATAACTTATATCTTCATTAATATCTTGAATTTTTTCAATAAATTTTTCGTCAATTTTGTCGAAAGCTTCAATCAAAGCAAGCTCCTCCAAGCTATAGATAATTGGATAAATATCTTTTGCCTCGCAAGGATTTATAGGAGCAACTATTGTCCAACGATTTGCCTTGGTCATTACTAAGCCCTCGCTTTCAAGTTGCAACAAAGCTTCTCTTACTGGAGTTCTAGAAATTCCCAAATCATCTGAAAGCTCTTGGACTCTAAGTCTTTCACATGGTTTAAGTTCTCCGCTAATTATTCTTTGTGCAAGCAAATTATAGGCTTCGTCTTTTACAAAAGTCCTGCTTATTTTTTTTATTTTAACTTTATTTTTACCATTCTCGCTCATAAATTCCTCTTTTATCAAATTATTCTATACAGAAATATTATAACAGAAATATAAATATCTACAAACGTTTTATTGAAAAGGATTGAGTGATATGTTATACTCTACTTATAAATATGAGGAGGATATATGAAACTTGTTGCAGGATTTGATACGACAAACGATGCTCTTTTGATGGAAAATTTTTGTAAAAACAAAAAAATAAATGGAGAATTAATTCCAGTACCAGAAGAATTTGGAGCAGGTTGCGGTTTGGCGTTTAGATTTGAAGATGAAAATTTTGAAAAAATAAAAAAAATCCTCAATGATGAAAATATATCATATAAAATTTTAAAAATTTTAGATATATAATTGTTTTTAATTTGAACTTAAAAATAAAGCCATAAAAGTGTTTTATCACAAGGAGGTAAAATGAAATTAGTAAAAGATTTACCTGAAGTTTTTGAAGAATTTGCTGAGCAAAGAAAAAATTCTTTTTTGCAAGTTAAAAAAATAAAAGATAGTGAAAAGCCTGTTGTTGGGATGTATTGTACATATTTTCCAAGAGAAATTGCCCAAGCTATGGGAGCAAGAACAGTTTCTTTATGTTCTACATCAGATGAAACTATAAGCGAGGCTGAAAAAGATTTGCCAATCAATCTTTGCCCTTTGATAAAATCATCTTATGGATTTGCAATCACAGACAAGTGTCCATTTTTTCATTTTTCAGATTTGGTAATAGGGGAGACTACTTGTGATGGAAAACAAAAAATGTATGAGCTTATGGGAGAATTTAAACCAGTCCATGTGATGAATCTTCCTCACAACCAAGGAGAAGATTCCCTTAATCTTTGGGAAAAAGAAGTTATTAGAGTAAAAGAAAAAATTGAAGAAAGATTTGGTGTAAAAATCACTGATGAAAATTTAGAAAATCAAATTAAGCTTGAAAATAAAATTAGAAAAGCCTTCAAAAAACTTGCGGGCACAATGGCAAATGATCCAACTCCTATGTCAGGCTATGATTATTTTAAAGTTTTGTATGGTTCAACTTTTAAATTTGATAGGGAAAATCTTGCTGATGAGCTTAATAATTTGGCAGAAAAAATCATGGAAGAATATGACGAAAATCTTCCGAAAAAACCAAGAATTTTAATTACAGGTTGTCCAATCGGTGGAGCAACTGAAAAAGTTATACAAGCTGTTGAAGATAATGGGGCAGTTGTTGTAAGTTACGAAAACTGTACAGGCGAAAAAAATTATGATAGACTTGTAGAAGAAAATACAGACGATCCAATAAAGGCAATTGCAAAAAGATACATAGATATTGGTTGTTCAGTGATGAGCCCAAATAAAAATAGATTTGATTTATTGGATAGGTTAATCGACAAATATAAAGTCGATGCAGTTTTGGATGTAGAGCTTCAAGCTTGCCACACTTATGCAATAGAAACTACATCAATTAGAAAATTTGTAACAGAAGAAAAAAATATCCCATACCTATCTTTGGAAACTGATTTTTCAAAAACAGATATTGGACAAATAAATACAAGAATTGCAGCTTTTATAGAAATGCTTTAAGCTAATAGTGAACTTGGTGTAAGAGGGCAAATCTTTTAAATTTCACTTTAGTTATTTAATGAAATTTAGAAGATTTACTTTCTTTCCAAGTTCAATTTTTTTTAAAAATTTTAAGAATATTGTTTATTTGGTTTTAAGCTAGGATATTATAAAATTATAGAAAGTAGTTGATTATATGCTTGATAAGTATGAAAGAAAAATAGATTATTTGAGAATTTCTCTTACAGACCGTTGTAATTATAGGTGCAAATATTGTATGCCAGATGGTCTTTCTTGCAAAAAAAATCATGAAGATATGTTGACTTTAGAAGAGATTAATGAAATAAGCAAAATTTTTGTAAAAAAAGGAATCAAAAAAATAAGACTTACTGGTGGCGAGCCTTTAGTTAGAAAAAATGTAGAAAGTTTAGTAAAAATGCTTGCTGAAATTGATGGACTAGAAGATTTGGCAATGACTACAAACGGATATTTTCTAAAAGAAAAGGCAAAAATTTTGTGGGAAAATGGACTAAAAAGATTAAATATTTCTCTTGATAGCCTTGATTCTGAAAAATATAAGATGATGAGTCAAGGTGGCGATTTAAAAAAAGTCTTTGATGCAATTTCTTATGCTAAAAATTTTGCCTATAAAATAAAAATTAATTGTGTATTGATAAAGGGATTTAATGATGTAGAAATTTATGATTTTATAAAATTTGCCAAAGAAAATGACATAGAGCTTAGATTTATTGAGCTAATGCCAATAGGTGGCACGGCAGATTTTTCAAAAGATAAATTTATTTCAAGCGATGAAATTATAAAAAAATTAAATTTAATTCCAATAAAAAATCCCGACAAAAATTCGCCGACAAGTCTTTACAAAGTCCCAGATTTTGATTATACACTTGGACTTATTGAGCCATTAAGTCATAAATTTTGCTCTACTTGCAACAGATTAAGACTTACAGCAGATGGCAAAATTAGACCTTGTCTTCATTCGGATTTAGAAATTGATTTAAAAAAAGCTATAAGAGCAAATGAAAATATAGAAAAATTAATTGATGAGGCTCTTATGAAAAAACCTCAAAGACATCATTTGGAAAAAGAAGTAATAAAAGAATCTATGTATAGGATAGGAGGATAAATGTTTACACATTTAGACAAAAATGGCAGGGGGCAAATGGTTGATGTTTCTCAAAAAGAAATCAGCCAAAGAGAAGCCATAGCCAAAGGTTCAATTGAATTAAAAAATGAAACGATAGAAGCTATAAAAAATGAAAAAATAAAAAAGGGAGACGTTCTTGCCATAGCTCAAGTTGCAGCAATTCAAGCTGTAAAAAATACATCTTCGATAATTCCTATGGCTCATCCACTTTTATTAAATGGAATAAATGTAGATTTTAATTTTGAGGGAAATTTATTATTTTGTGAGGTGAAAGTTAAGTGCCAAGGAAAAACCGGCGTTGAAATGGAAGCTTTGACGGGAGTTTCAGCTGGTCTTTTGACAGTTTATGATATGTGCAAGGCTCTTGATAAGTCTATGACCATAAAAGATATATATTTAGTAAAAAAATCAGGAGGAAAATCTGGTCTTTATGAAAGAAAAAATTTATAATTACGCCTTTGTGGTAATTTCTGATACCAGATCAAGCGGAGAAAATAAAGATGGATGTATTGACGCTTGTGCAAAAATAATGCCAGAAAATTATAAGATGGTTTATAAGTCTATAATTAACGATGATTTGGAAAATATTGAAAATGAATTAAATAAATTAGTTGATGAAAATATCCAATTAATTTTAACATCTGGTGGGACTGGGCTTTCAAAAAGAGACAATACACCAGAGGCAAGTTTAAATGTAATAGAAAAACAAACGCCAGGTATAAGCGAGGCAATAAGATTGATTTCAAAAGAGAAAACTCATATGTGGGCCTTATCAAGGGCAGTTTCTGGAATAAAAAATAATTCTTTAATTATAAACCTACCAGGCTCTCCCAAGGCTGTCATAGAAAGTATAGAAGGAATTTTGCCTTTTTTAAGTCATGGCTTAGATATATTAGAAGGGGATAATAGTGGACACAATTAACGCAACAGTTTTATCAATAAATATTTCAAAGACAAAGGGGGTAAGAAAAGAACAGATAGGTCAGGGTTTATTTAAAAAAGATTTTGGGCTAGAAAATGATGCCCACGCAGGAAAGTGGCACAGGCAAGTAAGCCTTTTGGCAGTAGAATCAATTAGAAAAATGGAAAATGAAAATCGCAAATTTGCTTTTGGGGATTTTGCAGAAAATATTACAACCCAAGGAATAATTTTGCATGAGCTTCCAATAGGAAAAAAATTAAAAATTGGCGATTGTATTTTGGAAGTTAGTCAAATTGGAAAAGAATGTCACAAGGGCTGCGCCATAAAGCAAAGTGTAGGAAAATGTATTATGCCTTATGAGGGAATATTTGCAAAAGTAATTAAAGAAGGCGTAATAAAAACAGGTGATGAAATTAAAATTTTAGGAGAAGAAAATGAATATTAAAAAAATCGCAATGACAGCTCTAGCAGGAGCATTATTAATCGGAACAGCAGGTTGTGCTAACAACAAAAAAAATGACAACAATTCAAATGAAGCTATGTCAAATTCAAATGCAAGCGTAGAAAAATCAAATGAAAATGCTGGCAAAATGGAGAAAAAAGACCTTGTAGTATTCGCAGCAGCTTCAATGACAGAAGCCTTAGAAGAATTAAAAACAGAATTTGAAAAAGAAAATCCAAATCTTAGTTTGACCTTTAACTTTGATTCATCAGGAACATTAAAAACTCAAATTGATGAGGGAGCAGACTGTGATGTATTTGTTTCAGCAGCTCAAAAACAAATGGATGAACTTGATAAAGAAGAAAAAATTGACAAAGAAACAAGATTTGATTTACTTGAAAATGAAGTAACTCTTGCAGTAGCAGAGGGAAATGAAAAAGGAATAAAAGATTTTAAAGATCTTGAAAAAGATGAAGTAGAAAAAATCGCTCTTGGAAATTCTGACGTTCCAGTTGGACAATATTCAGAAGAAATTCTTAAAAATTTAGGAATTTGGGATAAAATTCAAGACAAAGTAACACTTGGTTCAAATGTAAAAGAAGTTACATCATGGATAAGCGAAAAAGCTGCTGATTGTGGAATAGTTTATAAAACTGACGCAAAAACAGCAGGACTTGAAACAGTAGCAGTAGCTGATGATTCAATGCTTGAAAATAAAGTAATTTATCCAGCAGCTTTACTTAAAAATTCAAAAAATCCAGAAGAAGGCAAAAAATATTTAGAATTTTTAAAAGGCGAAAAAGCATCAGAAATTTTAGATAAATATGGATTTAAGCCATTAAATAAAGGCATTAAATAAATAGATATGGACTTATATCCTTTATATAATTCAATAAGGATTGCAAGTATATCATCGGTAATAATATTTTTTCTTGGTATATTTGCTGCCTACTATATTAAAAAATTACCTGCAAAAGTAAAGGGGGCAATAGATGTGGTATTAACCTTACCCTTGGTATTGCCTCCTACTGTTGTAGGATTTTTTCTAATAAAAATTCTAGGAACAAATTCGCCACTAGGAAAAATCGCAGTAGAATATTTTAAATTTCCTCTTATAATGAATTGGTATTCAGCAATTTTTGCAACAGTCATAGTAACATTTCCTTTGATGTATAGGACAACTAGAGGAGCTTTTGAAGCTTATAACCAAAATTTATCATACGCAGCTCAAACTTTGGGCAAGTCAAATACATGGATTTTTTGGAAAGTTTTGATGCCAAATTGCAAAAAAGGCGTTATGGCAGGTTTAGTTTTATCATTTGCTAGAGCCCTTGGAGAATATGGAGCAACATCCATGGTAAGCGGATACACTCCAGGAAAAACTGCAACCATTTCAACAACTGTTTATCAATTTTGGAGAATCGGTCAAGACGCTGTTGCTTATAAGTGGGTTATGATAAATGTTTTGATTTCATTTGTTGTTCTTGTTGCCATAAATTTCTTAGAAGATACAAATCCAAAGGAAAAAAATTATGCTTGATGTTGAAATAAAAAAAGAATTTACAAATTTTAAACTTGATGCAAAATTTACAAATGAAAAAGGAATTTTGGGAATTTTGGGAGCATCAGGCTCTGGCAAAAGCTTAACCCTAAAAGCAATAGCGGGAATTATAAAACCGGATTATGGAAGAATAGTTTTAAATGATAGAATCCTTTTTGATAAAGATAAAAAAATAAATATACCAACCAAAGATAGAAAAGTTGGCTATCTATTTCAAGATTACGCACTTTTTCCAAACATGACAGTTTATGAAAATATAAAAACTGGGCTTAGGGGAAAAAATAGAAATTCTGAAAAAATAATAAATAAAAAATTAGAAGAACTTCATATTGGACACATAAAAAATTCTATGCCAGAAATGATTTCTGGTGGAGAAAAACAAAGAGCGGCTCTTGCAAGAATTTTGGTAAACGAACCAGAAATTCTTTTGTTAGACGAGCCATATTCAGCAATCGATGGATATTTGAGATGGTCAATTGAGCTTGAAGTTAGAAAAATTATAGAAGAATATAAAATACCAACTCTTTTTGTCTCCCACGATAGAGATGAAATATACAGAATGTGTGATGACATTGTAATAATGACAAAAGGAAAATCAGAAGCAAAAAAAACAACTAAGGAGCTTTTTCATAATCCAGAAACCATGGCAGCAGCAGAGCTATCAGGTTGCAAAAATTTCTCAAAAGTTGAAAAAATTGGAGAAAATATTTATAAGGCTGAGGCTTGGAACCTAGATTTAGATTTAGAAAAAAATCACAATGAAAAATTTATAGGCATAAGAGGCCATGATGTAGAAATTTCCAAAAATAAAAAAGAAAAAAATTCTTTCCAAATAGAAATAATAAAAGAAATCGACCAAACTTTCAACACTTGCCTACTAATAAGAAAAAAAGACGGAGAAGGACAAATTACTGTATTTTTGGAAAAAGAAAAATGGAATGATTTAAAAAATGAAAAAAATCTATATTTTAATTTAGATGAAGATAAAATAATGTTTTTAAAATAAAAGCTAGGATTACCCTAGCTTTTTTCATTTGCTATATTTTTCACAGCCTCTATTGTTTTTTCTATTTCTTCTTTTGTGTTATAAAATGACAGGCTCATTCTTACTATGCCTTGTTTTTTTGTTCCCATTTTTTCGTGAAAAAGTGGGGCACAGTGGCTGCCTGCTCTTACGCAAATTTCGTAATCATCCCATAGTTTCATTGCTATATAATTTGCTGGAATATCTTTTATGTTAAATGAAATTATTGGAACGTGTTTTAAATTTATGTTTGAATAAAATTTAATTCCTTGGGTATCTTTTAAGCCTTCATACAAAATTTTTGTAAGCTCATTTATATCTTTTTGAGGATTTTTTTCCAAAAATTCTATGGCACTTTTTAGTCCTGCAAAGGAATGAACATTTGCAGTTCCTGGCTCAAATAAATCTGGCAAGACGTGTGGTTGGGTTTTTGAAAATGAATCAAAACCTGATCCTCCAGCAAAAACTTGCCTAAAGTCAAAATCCCCATTTACAATAAATCCACCAGTTCCTTGGGGAGCGTGAAGTCCCTTGTGGCCTGTAAATAAAAATATTGATTCGGGATATTTTTTTATATCAAAAGGCACATAACCTGCAACTTGGGCTCCGTCTATTATTAATTTAAGATTATTTTTTTTGCAAATTTCGCTTGCCTTATCAAGGTCTGTAAAAACTCCTGATACGTTTGACGCTCCTGTAATTACTAGGGCTTTTGTATTTTTTTTGACTAAACTTTCGATTTTTTCAAGATCAAGGCTAAAATCATCTTTTATATCGATAAAAGAAAGCTCTGTTCCGTTTTTTGCCAAATCATAAAGAGGTCTTAGGACAGAATTGTGTTCTGCAAGGCTTGTTATGACGTGGTCGCCTTTTGTAAAAAGTGATTTTATAACAAAATTTAGGGCGAAAGTTATGTTTGGACACAAAACCACATTTAAGGGATTGTCCATACCGAAATAAGCCCCAACTTCTTTTCTAGTTTGCATCAATAAATTTAGGGCATCAAGGCTAACTTTGTAAGCTCCTCTTGAGGGATTGCCAAAAGATTTTGAATTTATAGCATTATAAACTGCCCTTGCAACTGATTCGTCCTTGTCGATTGTAGTTGCAGCATTATCAAGATAAATCATAAGCTTTAACCTCTGGCTTTCTTTTGTTTTCTTTGTAAATAAGCAGGTATTTTTCTTCAAAATCAAGCTTGTTTTTTGAAAAAATTTCTTTTACCTTCTCATCAAATTTCTTTTCATACCTAAGACAAAGTCCACAACCTGCATCAATTTCTGGCAAAAGAGGGACTAGCCTTGCCCTAATATTTTCGCTTTCGACTTTGCTTAGGGCAAGATAGGCTAAATTCGATGATTTGAAAGTATAAATTACATATTCCATTATGGTCTAATGGTGTGATGAGTTCTCATTAGAGAAGAAATTTCGTACATATTTGAAACTCTTCCAACTTTTAATTCTTCCTTTACTCCATAGTGGTCAAGGCAAAGACCGCAAGAGATAATTTCAACTCCATTATCAGCAAGTTTTTTCAAATCTTCTATGGTATTTTCTCTTTGTGTTGTCAAAAATACTCCCTTGTTGTAGCAAATTACAAATTTTGGAAGAACGTCTGCCTCAGTTATAGAAACTAAGAAACTTTCCAAAAGAGATTTTGAGAAATCTTCATCTCCATCTCCGATTTTATCAGAATCAAAAACTACAACATAAGAAGAAGATAGGCTTTCTCCCTTATCATCTTTTTCTGTTTTTTCTTCATTTTTATTAAAAATTAATTTGAAAACTCCATCTTCTTTTTCTTCGATTTCAATATCAAAGTTAGTTTCTTTTGCAAGTTTTTTCAAATTTTCTACAGCTATGTCCTCATTTACAAGCACATAAAAATTTTCTTCTCCATTTTTAATTTCTCTTTTTGCCATAATTACAGGCATTGGACATTCAATACCTCTAGCATCAATTTCTTTCATTCTTATACTCCTTTATTCTATAAATATTGATTTATCATATTTTTTACTAATTTGACCTACAATTTTTGCATTTATATTATTTTTTCTTAATTCTTCCAAGGCGTCTTTTGCATCATCCTTATTAATACTTACCAAAAGTCCTCCAGATGTTTGAGGATCGTATAAAACTTCCTCAAGAGCAAAGTCATCAACAAGAAATTCCACCATATTTTCCATGTGCATCCTATTTCTTTGTCCTCCCTTGGTAAAAACAAATTCGCTTGCAGCTTTTTTTGCTCCGTCAAGGATTGGGATATTTTTAGAATCAATTATGGCAGAATATTTATCGCCAAGCATTTCTGACAAGTGCCCCATAAAAGAAAAACCAGTAACATCAGTAGCTGAGCTTATCCTATATTTTTCCAAAATTTCCTTGGCATATTTATTTAAAAATATCATAGAAGAAATGGCCTTATCCATCTCCTCTTGACCAAGAATATCAATCCCGTAGGCATTTGTAACTAAAGTTACACCCAAAGGCTTGGTTAAAATCAAAATATCTTTTTCGTTTGGCGTATTATTTTTCCAAACTTTATCAATATCGACTTTTCCCGTTACAGAAAGTCCGTATTTTATTTTTGGATCATGAATTGAATGACCGCCTACAAGAGATGCACCAGCTTCAATAACCTTGCTTGCACCTCCTTGGAGAATTTTTTTCAAAATATTTATATTTTCATCTTCAGGAAACAAAACAATATTTAGCCCACAAATTGGTTCGGCTCCCATAGCATAAATATCTGATAGGGCATTTGCCGCAGCGATTTGTCCAAAAATATATGGGTCAGAAACCATCGGCGGGAAAAAATCTAGGGTAGATACAATTCCATTATTTTTATCAACTCTTACAAGAGCACAATCGTCCATGGTATCGTATCCAATCAAAACATCATCTCTTTTAAAATTTTTAATAGAAGATAAAGTTTCGCCTAGACTTTCTTGGGGGATTTTCGCATTACAACCCCCACAAACTTCTAGTTCTATATTAGACATATCTTCCTTCTTTCTATAAATTATTGAATTTTAAAGATTATATTTAAATTATACTATACGAAAAATTTAATGAAAGAAAAAATTTAAATAGAAATTTTTCAAAAAAATTTCGTAGCAAAATAAAAATTTAAAATAGAAAAATAATAAAAAATAAAAATTAAAAAAATTTTTGAAAACATTTTTAAAAAGTATTGCATTTTGATGTGTGATATGTTACTATAATACCAGAAGAAGTTCTAGAAAGGAGAAAAGATTGAAAGAGAGTTTTAATATAGTTTTAAATGAAAGAAATTTGGAAGATTTAGCTGATTTAAGTTTTATTAATGAAGAAGAATCTTCAAAAGCTCAAAAATTTCATGCGAGCTTTCCCCAATATTCTGTAACACCATTAAAAAGATTAAACAATCTTGCAGATTTATTTGGTGTGGAGGATATATTTGTCAAAGACGAGTCATTAAGATTTGGTCTCAATGCTTTTAAAGTTTTGGGAGGATCTTATGCTATGGCAAAATACATAGCCCAAAAACTTGATATGGATTTAGATGATCTACCTTATGAGAAATTGATTTCTCCTGAAATCAAAGAAAAATTAGGCAAGGTAACTTTTATTACAGCAACTGATGGAAATCATGGTAGAGGAGTTGCTTGGACAAGCCAACAATTAGAACAAGATTGCGTTGTATTGATGCCTGATGGATCAGCTCTTGAAAGAAGAGATAATATCAGAAAAACTGGCGCTAAGTGTGACATTATGGATGGACTTAACTACGATGCTTGCGTAAGACTTGCCAATAAATATGCTGAAGAAAAAGGATATATTATGGTTCAAGATACAGCTTGGGAAGGATATGAAGAAATTCCTACATGGATTATTCAAGGATATTCAACTCTTGCAAAAGAAGCATCTGATCAATTAAAAGAAGCAGGCAAAAAACCAACTCATATCTTTTTACAAGCAGGAGTAGGCTCTTTTGCAACTGGAGTAACAGGATTTTTCTCAGACGAATTTAAGGGAAGTGAGAAACCTTTTATAGGACTAATCGAACCAGAAAAAGCAAATTGTAACTACCTAACAGCAAAAATAAATGACGGCAAAATCCACAACGTTGAAGGCGAAATGAATACAATCATGGCAGGACTTGCTTGTGGAGAACCAGTTACTGTTGGATACCCAATTTTAAAATCTTACGTTGATGCATTTTTATCAGTTCCAGATAGTTCAGCTGCAAGAGGAATGAGAATTTTGGGAAATCCAATTGGAGAAGATGAGAGAGTTATATCTGGAGAATCTGGAGCAGCAACTGTTGGAGCTGTTAGTGAAATTTTACAAAGAGAAGATTTAAAAGATATAAAAGAAAAATTAAAATTAGATGAAAATTCAGTAATTTTATTTATCTCAACAGAAGGAGATACAGACTTCGAACACTACAGAAAAGTAGTTTGGGATGGATATTATACAAACGATGAAAAATTTGAATATAAAAAAATAATTAGATAGGAGAAAAAATTAATGACACAAGATATTAACAAATTATTAGAAAAATTAGAAGGCTTAGATTTTGAAAACTTATACCACGATGACTTTTTCCACACATGGGATAAATCACAAGATGAACTTGAAGCAATTTTTACAGTTGCTGATGCATTAAGAGCAATGAGAGAAAAAAATATTTCTCCAAAAATCTTTGATTCAGGACTTGCTATTTCATTATTTAGAGATAATTCAACAAGAACAAGATTTTCTTACGCATCAGCTGCAAATATGCTTGGACTTGAAGTTCAAGACTTAGACGAAGGAAAATCACAACAAGCTCACGGCGAAACTGTAAAAGAAACAGCTAACATGATTTCATTTATGGCTGATACAGTTGGAATAAGAGATGATATGTATATAGGCAAAGGCTACAAATATATGAAAGACTTTGCTGAATATGTACAAGAAGGATATGATCACGGAGTTCTTGAACAAAGACCACACCTTGTAAACCTTCAATGCGATATTGACCATCCAACTCAAGCTATGGCAGATTTACTTCACGTTATCCACGAATTTGGTGGAATTGAAAATCTTAAAGGCAAAAAAGTTGCTATGACTTGGGCTTATTCTCCATCTTATGGTAAACCACTTTCAGTTCCTCAAGGAATTTCAGGTTTATTTACAAGATTTGGAATGGATGTAGTTTTAGCTCATCCAGAAGGATACGAAATAATGCCAGAAGTTGAAGAAATTGCAGAAGAAAATGCTAAAAAATACGGCGGAAGCTTTACAAAAACAAATTCAATGGAAGAAGCTTTCAAAGATGCTGATATAGTTTATCCAAAATCTTGGGCTCCATTTGCAGCTATGGAAGAAAGAACAGACCTTTATGCAAAAGGAGATCAAAAAGGAATTGATGAACTTGAACAAAGACTTCTTGAACAAAACAAAGAACACATGGATTGGGCTTGTACAGAAGAAATGATGAAACTTACAAAAGATGGTAAAGCTTTATACATGCACTGTCTTCCAGCAGATATAACAGGACTTTCATGTGAAGATGGAGAAGTTGATGAATCTGTATTTGATAGATATAGAGATCCACTTTACAAAGAAGCAAGCTTTAAACCATATATAATTGCTGCAATGATCTTCTTACAAAAAGTTAAAGATCCTAAAGCTACAATTGAAAAATTAATTGAAGCTAACAAAGAAAGATTAGTTGACAAAGAAGACGAAAATAAATAAGAATTTTAAAATTTAAAAGGAGATTTAAATGACACAAATTAATTATGATTTAGTAAAAGAAACTGCACAAAAATATTCTGAAGATATGAATGCTTTCTTGAGAGATTTGATTTTAAAACATGGTGAATCTTGTGAAGAAGGCGATAAATCAAAAAGAATAAAAGAAGAAATGGAAAAACTAGGCTTTGATAAGGCTTGGATTGATGGTCAAGGAAACGTACTTGGTGAAATGGGTACAGGCAAAACACAAATTGCTTTTGATGGTCATATCGATACAGTAGGAATCGGAAATAGAGACAATTGGGATTTTGATCCATACGAAGGATTTGAAGATGAAAATCTTATTGGTGGACGTGGTGGTTCTGACCAATTAGGTGGAGTTGTATCAGCAGTTTATGGCGCAAAAATCATGAAAGATTTAGGATTCTTAAATGATAAATATAGAGTTTTAGTTACAGGAACAGTTCAAGAAGAAGACTGTGATGGAAACTGCTGGTTATATATGATTGAAGAAGAAGGAATCAAACCAGAATTTGTAGTTTCAACAGAACCAACAGATGGCGGAATCTACAGAGGACAAAGAGGAAGAATGGAAATTCGTGTAGAAGTTAAAGGAGTTTCTTGCCACGGTTCAGCTCCAGAAAGAGGAGACAACGCAATTTATAAAATGGCAAAAATCCTTAACGAAATCGAACAATTAAACGAAAATCCAGCAGACGATTCAGTAGAAATAAAAGGTCTTGTAAAAATGCTTGACGAAAAATACAATCCTGAATACAAAGAAGCAAACTTCTTAGGACGTGGAACAGTTACAACAAGCCAAATTTTCTATACTTCTCCATCAAGATGTGCAGTTGCAGATTCTTGTGCAATTTCACTTGATAGAAGAATGACAGCTGGAGAAACATGGGAGTCTTGCATAAAAGAAATTGAAGACCTACCTTCAGCTAAAAAATTCGGCGCAAAAGTTACAATGTATGATTACGAAAGACCATCATGGACTGGCGTAAGCAAAAAACAAGAATGCTATTTCCCAACATGGGTACTTCCAGAAGATCACGAAGTAACAAAAGCATTAGAAAGAGCATACAAAGGTCTTTATGGAGATAAGAGAATTGCTCCAAATGTAGAAAAAGAAATTGAAAAGAGAAAAGATTTACCATTAACAGATAAATGGACATTCTCAACAAACGGTGTTGCTATAATGGGAAGACACAATATTCCAGTAATAGGATTTGGACCAGGAGCAGAAGATCAAGCTCACGCACCAAACGAAGTTACATTCAAACAAGACTTAGTAACTTGTGCAGCAACATACGCAGTTCTTCCACTTGAATATATAAAATAAATTAAAAATATCAAGAAAGGTTTAAGCCTTTCTTGATATAAATTTTATAGATTTTTATAAATTTGACTTTTAAATAGCAAAATAAATAATTAGTTTTTATAAAAATAAAATAAGTCATTTGCACTTTCTTGGCGGAAGACTTTCTTATAAAATATTGCTTATTTAAAAATATACTAGAAAAATTAAAAAGAGAGGGAAGTTCTCCTACCCTCATCTTTATAAATTTTTCAAAAAAATTATAGAAAAAGAAAACGCTATTTTGGTCGATTTGAAAAATAAAAACCCATAAAAAAGGAGTAAAAAATGAGTGAATTTATGAGACCTATACCTTTTAAAGACCTAATGAATTGGGCTTTGGAAGAATATAAGAATGAAGGTTCTATTTTTGGAATTAAAAAAGAAAAATTCTACAAAAATGAATCAGGAAAAATGTTAAAAACTGTTTTTGGCGATGAGATTTCATCAGCAGTAGGCCCTGCAGCAGGTCCTCAATCTCAACTTGCCCAAAATATTTTAGCATCCTATCTTGCAGGAGCAAGATTTATTGAATTGAAAACAGTTCAAAAACTTGATGGAGTAGATATACAAAAAGCTGTTGCAAAGCCATGTATAAATTCGGAAGATGAATGTTATAACTGTGAATGGTCAACAGAGCTTACAGTAAAAGAAGCTTACAATGAATATGTAAAAGCATATTTTGCAATTATTGCTTTGGCGAAAGAATTAAATATTTCTGATAAAAAAGATTTTGCTTACAATATGTCAGTAGGTTATGATCTTGAAGGAATAAAATCTGAAAAAATTGATACATATATTGAAAATTTAAGAAATGCTAAAGACACAGAAGTATTTAAAGAATGTAAATTATATCTTGAAGAAAATATCGATAAATTTTCAAAATTTGATAAAAAAGATTTAGAAAAAATCAGCACAAATATTTGTGATTCTATAACACTTTCAACCCTTCACGGTTGTCCTGCAGAAGAAATTGAAAAAATTGCATCATATCTAATAGATGAAAAGAAAATATCTACATTTATAAAATGTAATCCAACTATGTTAGGTTACGAATATGCAAGAAAAACTCTTGATGACATGGGCTTTGATTATATTTCTTTTACAGATTTCCATTTCAAAGATGACCTTCAATACGAAGATGCAGTTGTTATGATTGAAAGATTATTAGATCTTGCAAAGAAAAATGATCTTGCCTTTGGTGTAAAGCTTACAAATACTTTCCCAGTTGATGTAAAAAGAAATGAACTTCCTGCAGAAGAAATGTATATGTCAGGAAGAGCTCTTCTTCCATTAACTATTTCTATGGCAGCTATGCTTTCAGAAAAATTTGATGGCAAACTTCCAATGTCATATTCTGGTGGTGCTGATGCTAGAAATATTAAAGAAATTTTTGAAGCTTTAGGTCAACCAATTACAGTTGCTACAACAATTCTTAAACCAGGTGGATATTTAAGATTTAACCAATTGGCAAAAGAAACTGAGGATTTATTAAGTGATAAACTCCACGATGTTGATGTAGAAAAAACTGTAAAACTTAGAGATAAAATCATAAGTGAGTGGGTTAATAATAAATTATACAGAGAAAAAGTTGGATCAAGAAAAACAAATTCAACTCTTCCACTTACAGATTGCTACAAGGCTCCTTGTAAAGATGGTGGATGTCCAATCCAACAACAAATTCCTGAATATTTGCAATTAGTTGCTGAATGTGAATACGATAAGGCGATTGAAGTTATTGCGATGGATAATACTGCACCAACAATTCTTGGAAAACTTTGTGCACATTATTGCCAAGATCATTGTACAAGAGTTGACTATGAAAAAAGCCTTCAAATAAGAGATATGAAACTTATAGCAGCTGATAAGGCTCAAGATAAGTTTGTAGAAAATATTAAAGAATCAGAAATAAAATCAGACAAAAAAGTTCTTGTTATAGGAGCAGGTCCTGGTGGAATTGCTGTAGCATCTTATCTAAGAAGAAATGGAATGAACGTTACAGTAAGAGAAAAATTATCAAAACCTTACGGAATTGTAAGCCATGTTATTCCTAAATTTAGAATTTCTGATGAACAAATCGAAAGAGATTACCAAATTGCTGTAAAACAAGGCGTAAAATTTATTTTTGATTCTGAAGTAAAAGAATCTTACGAAGAATTGAAAAAAGATTATGATTATATAATTGCAGCAACAGGTGCTTGGGAGAAGGGAAGATCTCCAGTAAAAGAAGGAAGCGAAAATATCCTTGATGCTCTTGATTTCTTATGGGATGTAAGAATGAATGGCAAGGCAAATGTTGGTAAAAAAGTTGCAGTTGTAGGTGCAGGAGATGTAGCTATGGATTGTACAAGAACTGCAGCAAGACTTGATGGTGTTGAAAGCGTAGCCTTAGTTTATAGAAGAACAGAAGCTTACATGCCTGCAACTCAAGAAGAAGTAAATGATGTTAAAGAAGAAGGACACAAAATTTATGAATTAGTAGCTCCTTATTCTTATGACGGAAAAGTTTTAAAATGCGAAAAAATGGAGCTTGGGGCATTTGATGAATCTGGAAGAAGATCAATCAATTCAACAGGAGAAAAACTTGATCTTGAATTTGATACAGTAATTGGTGCAACAGGTGCAAGAGTTGACACAAGCGCATTCAAAGAAAATAATATTAATTTAGATGATTGGGGCAATGTAAAAACTACAGAAAATTACGAAACAAATATCGACAATGTTTATGTAATTGGAGATTGTAGAGCTGGAGCAAGCACTATTGTAAAAGCAATGGGAGAAGCAAAAGCAGTTTGTCTTGATATTTTAGCAAAAGAAAATCTAGAAAATGATTTTGAAAAATTTGAAGTTAAAGAACAAAACAAAATAATTTTTGAAAAAAGAGGAAGACTTCAAGAAAAAATCCAAGGCAAAAATGAAGGATACAGATGTTTAAAATGTAATCAAATTTGTGAAATGTGTACAGAAGTTTGTCCAAACAGAGCAAACGTAGCAATAAAAGTTGATGGATTTGAAAATCTTCATCAAATAATCCACTTAGATGGAATGTGTAACGAATGTGGCAACTGTGGATTCTATTGCCCACACGCAGGACGTCCTTACAAAGATAAACTTACAGTATTTTGGACAAAAGAAGACTTTGATGATTCAACAAATATAGGTTTCTTAAAAGATGGTAATAAATATCTAGTTAGACTTGAAAATGGCAAAGTAATTGAAACAGAAAACTTAGATGATTTGTCAGAAAATATGCAAAAATTAATAAAAGCTATCGAAGAAAACTATGCTTACTATATAAAGCCAAGTGAAATTTTAAATTCATAAGGAGATAAGATGATATTATCAAATTGCCTAATAATTACAAACGATGAAAATAATAATTTTTATGAAAACGGCGCAGTTTTAATCAAGGACAAATTAATAGAAGATGTTGGAGAAAATCAGGATATTTTAAAAAAATATCCTGATGAAGAAGTAATTGATTTAAAAGGAAAACTTCTTATGCCAGGAATGATTTGTGCTCACTCACATATTTATTCAGCTTACGCAAGAGGAATGGCAGTTTCAAAACCAACAGATAATTTCTTTAATGTTTTAGAAAATTTGTGGTGGTCTCTTGATAGGGAACTTACAACAGAAGATGTAAGATTAAATGCCCTAACAACTTATATGGAATCAATAGCAAATGGAGTTACAACAGTAATTGACCACCATTCAGGACCAAATTCTGTAGAAAATTCTCTATTTACTCTTGGAGAAGCTGCAAAAGAAGTAGGAATTAGAACAAATCTTTGCTACGAACTTTCAGATCGTGATGGAGCTGAAATTAGAGATAAAGAAATAAAAGAAAACGTAGATTGGATTAAATATTCTCAAAAAGAAAATGATGATATGCTAAGAGGATTATTTGGACTTCACGCATCTTTTACTCTTTCAGATGAGTCATTAGAGAAAGCTCTTGATGCAATGGATGGAGTTTATAATGGCTTCCACGTTCACGTAGCAGAAGGAATCGAAGACCAATGGGATTGCCAAAGAAAATATGGCAAAAGGATAGTAGAAAGACTAAATGATTTTGGCATAATAAATGAAAATTCCTTAGCTATACACTGCGTTCATATAAACGGAAGAGAAATGGATATATTAAAGAAAAATAATACTCCAGTAATCTTTAACCCAGAATCAAATATGAACAATGCAGTAGGAGTTCCTCCAGTAAATAGATTTTTTGAAAAAGGACTAAAAGTAGGAATAGGAACAGATGCCTATACAAACGATATGTTTGAATCAATGAAAGTTGCAAATATAATCCAAGCTCACAATACCCAAGATCCAACAAAAGGATTTGGAGAAACCTTGGAAATGCAATTTAAAAATAACCCTGACATAGTTTCACATTTCCTAAACAATGAAGTAGGAAGAATTAAAAAGGGAGCTTATGCAGATTTAATTACAATAAATTACGATCCATATACACCAATCAACAAAGACAATTGGGGCGGGCATAGTTTATTTGGTTTAACAGGAAGACTTGTAAACGATACAATTATAAATGGAAAATTTGTAATGAAAGATAAAATAATTACAACAGTCGATCAAGCAAAAATCCATGCAGATTCAAGACAAAGAGCTTCAAAAGTTTGGAAAAATCTTTAAAATTTATTAAGCTAGTTTATTTTTTAAACTAGCTTAATAAATAAAATTCTTATTTAAATATTTTATGAACTTATTTTTAAAATATAAGAAAAAATTTTTTTATTAATTTATTTGTTTAAATTATAAGTAAATGTATCATATTATTGGAGTTTAAAAAATTCTAATATAGGATATAGAAAAAATTTATATCAAAAAAAAGGAGATGAGATGGGAAAAAAAGAAAAAAAAGAAAAAAACACAAACACGTCCTTGTTTGACATGGATGCAAGTCCGAGTTTTAAAAGGAGTTTGCCAATAGCCCTCCAACATTTATTGGCAATGATAGTAGGTAATACACTTCCGGCAATCGTTCTTACAGGTCAATTAGCGAATACAGAATTTGCAGTATCAGCTCAAGATGCAGTTTATTTAATTCAAGCTGGGATGTTTGTAGCAGCAATCGCGACATTTTTGCAATTATATCCAGTTTTTAAAGTTGGGGCAAAACTTCCAGTAATTATGGGAGTAAGTTTTGCTTATATTCCAGTTTTAACATCAATAGGTTTAAAATATGGATTGGGAGCAGTTTATGGAGCTCAATTGGTCGGTGGTGTCGTAGCATTTATAGTTGGAATGAACATAAAAAGAATTTATAAATTTTTCCCACCAATGGTTTCAGGAACAGTAGTTTTAACAATTGGACTTTCACTTTATTCAGTTGCCCTAAATTATATGGCAGGAGGAAATGGAAATCCGAACCAAGGAGATTTGGTTTATTGGGGTGTAGCATTTTTAACTTTAGCAGTAACTCTTTGCTGTAATATGTTTGGAAAAGGAATTATAAAACTTGCAGCTATTTTAATAGGAATTGGCGTTGGATATGTTGCATCAATATTTTTTGGAATAGTTAATTTTGATGGAGTAAAAGAAGCCGCTTGGCTAACTCTACCAAGAATTATGCCATTTAAATTAGAATTTCCAATTGATGCAGTAATTACAATGTCAGTAATGTTTGTTGTAAATTCGATTCAAGCTGTAGGAGATTTATCATCAACAACAGCTGGAGGACTTAATAGAGTTCCAACAGCAGATGAGCTTGAAGGAGGAATTAAAGCAAACGGACTTGCTTCAGTAATTGGTTCATTGATTGGTGGAATGCCAACAGCAACATACAGTCAAAACGTAGGAATAGTTTCACTTACAAAAGTTGTTGCAAGAAAAGTTTTTGCAATCACAGCAAGCCTTATTCTTGTTGCAGGATTTATTCCAAAATTTGGAGCTTTGATGCTTTCAGTTCCACAAGCGGTTATTGGTGGTGCAACAATTACAGTTTTTGCACAAATAACAATGAGCGGAATGAAATTAATAATGTCAGACGAAATGAGCTCAAGAAATGTAACAATAGTAGGACTAGGAATAGCCCTTGGTATGGGAATTGTTCAACTAGGCGATCAGGCTTTAGCACAATTTCCAGAATGGTTTAGAATGGTATTTACATCATCACCTGTAGTTTTAGCAACTTTAGTAGTTTTCTTACTAAATATAATAATGCCAAAGAAAACTATAGCAGAAGAAGAAGCTGAAAGAAAGGCGATGGATGATAAATAATAATAATTTTGTTTTAAAAATAAAATTATTATAAGGGGAGTTTTAAAATAGCTCCCTTCCTTACGGAAAAAAATAAAAATAAAAAAGAAGGAAAATTTTTATGGAAAAAGAAAAAAAATTTAGCGGACTTTTTAGTTTCGACGGAGAGGTAACTACAAAAGAGGCGTTGCCACTTGCCTTTCAACACGTTGTAGCAATGATTGCAAGTTGTATTACACCACCAATAATGCTTGCAGGAGCAAGTGGACTTTCACCAAAAGATACAATGATTTTAATTCAAATTGCCCTTATAGGCTCAGCACTTACAACTTTATTGATGATTTATCCAATTAAAATTATAGGATCAAGACTTCCTATGATATTTGGGGTTTCATTTGCGTATGTACCTACAATGATTGGACTTGCCAATCAATTTGGAGCTCGAGGCCCTGTTGAAGTTGTTGCCATAGTATTGGGAGCGCAAATCGTTGGTGGAATTTGTTCAATACTTTTTGGACTAGGATTAAAATACATAATGCCACTTTTCCCACCACTTGTTTCAGGAACAGTAGTTTTAGTAATAGGACTTTCACTTTATCCTGTAGCTATGAATTATATGGGAGGAGCAGGAAGCGTAGAAGTTGCAGGCTGGGGAGCTTGGCAAAATTGGTTAGTCGGAGGAATAACTTTAATATTAGGACTTGGATTTACACATTTTGGAAAAGGAATGTTTAAACTTGCAAATGTATTATTTGCTATGATTATTGGATTCATAGTATCAATGTTTTTTGGAATGGTAGATTTTTCTCCAGTAAAAGAAGCAGGTTGGATTTCAGTTGTAGAACCATTTCACTTTGGAATTGCTTTTGAGCCATCAGCAATAATTTCAATTACAATTATTTTTATAGTAACAGCAATTGAAGGAATAGGAGATATGACTTCAACAACAGTAGGTGGTATGGATAGGATTCCTACACCAAAAGAATTAAGAGGTGGAATTGTTGGATATGGTGTTGCAAACTTAGTTGGAGCGATTTTTGGATGTCTTCCAACAGCTACATTTTCACAAAATGCAGGAATAGTTTCAATAAATAAGGTAGTAAATAAAAAAGTATTTACACTTGCATCATTAATTATTTTGGTATCAGGACTTGTTCCAAAATTATCATCAATTCTTACAACAATTCCTTATCCAGTTTTGGGAGGAGCAACACTTTCAATTTTTGCTGCTATAACAATGAACGGAATTAGAATGATCGCAAGCCAACCTCTAAGTGCAAGAAATACTTCAATAGTTGGAGTTTCTGTAGCTCTTGGTGTTGGATTTACTACAGTAGTTGCAAGCGCACAAAATGCTGGCGTTTTCTTTATGCCAGAAGAATTAACAGTAGCAATCGGATCATCACCAGTTGTACTTGCAGCAATTTCTGCAGTTTTAATGAACTTAATTATTCCAGAAAAAGAAGAAGATAAAGCAAAAGAAGATTCTTTAGCAAATCTTGAACTAGAAGAATTAGAAGAAGAATAAAATTTAAAAAGCTTAAAATTTATAATAAAATAAAAGAAAAGTCTATAATATTGCGTTAAATATTTTACGCAATATTATAGACTTTTTAATATTTAACAGATGGTAATTACAAATATCTGTCACAAATAGATATGTAGAAATTAATATAATTTCTCCAAAGTTTGAAATCAATAGAAAGAACATCTAAAGCCATATAAAAATATTTTTTTGACTCTAATAGCAAATCTATAAATATAGAATTTTTGAATAACGGACGTTCAAAAGAATTGGTCTCAAAGAAGTATCTATTTGTATAAATATTAAAATGATTATTGTCAAAATCAACTGAAAAATCCTCTATATCATCTAATATTTGCCTTCCATAAGAAAAATAATTATGAGAAAGACATAATTCTTCAAAAACTTTTTCGTTAATAGGATAGCCAGAAGTAAGATTAAATACTTTTAAGGCTATTTTGGCAAATGAATATTTGTCATAGGCATATTCTATTTCTTCATTGTGAGTTAAGATTTTATTATATTTATATACATATTTTTCTTTATATAATCCATATAATGTTTTAGTTATGTTTTCAGATATAAACGTATCATCTTCAATATTTAAAGATTTAAGAAAAGATTTGTTATTAGAATATTGCTCTAATAAAACCAAAAGATCTATCGGTTCGTAAACTTTTTGTGAATCGTATATCTTATCAAGTATAAATAATGACATGAAATGGTTATGAGAAAATACAATCAAATTCTCTAAGTTTGAACCGAATAATTTAAATTCTTTTCTAAATAATAAAGGGTACAGAGAATAAAGAGAAATTGATTGTAAATTTTTATTTTTGTTTAAAAACGGCATATTTACAAGGATAGTAGTTTTGATTTGCTGGTTAATAAAATTTGAAAAATAAATCCATTCGGATTCAGAAATTTCAAGAATTTGCTTGATGTCATTAATTTGCATAAAATTACTCCAATTTATCATTTTTTAAATTAATTTTAAATAAAGAAGGAATACCAATTGTAAATAATAATAAAAAGATTCCAGCTCCTACAAAAACAGCGTATACTGATATTATTTCAAATAAGTATCCAAATAATAACATACTTAGTGGCAAAGACACTTGAGTTAATGTGTTTAATATACTAAAAACTCTTCCTTGAAATTCTTGAGGGATGTTTAGTATAGACCAGCTTGACAGAAGTATATTACATATAGTAATTGAAATACCGATTATTAAGAAATATCCTGCCAATATAATAGACCAACTGTTTTTAGTTAATTCTAATGTTAATAACAAACCTAACACAAAAGTTACTAAAGATATTAAGCTTATAGAATTTCTAGCAATATTTAAAGTTTTTTGGGATTTAATTTTTGATGAAATTAATGAACCTAATAATAAACCTATAGCCAAAATACTATCATTTAAAGCGTAATTTTTGCTTGATAAATTTAAAATTTTTATTTCAACAAATGGTAAACCTATATTGACAATACCAAGAATAAAGTTTACTACTAAAACAAAAGCTAAACCAAATACAATTTTTTTGTATTTAAATATAAAATCAATCCCCTCTTTAAACAAAAGTAGTAAGCTTTGACTTTCATTAACTTCTTTCTTTGTATTTTTATTAAAATCAACTTTCCAATAGATTACTAATACTAATAATTCCATAAACATTTCTATAAGTAAAATTCCAATTAGCGCGAATTTATCAATAATAAATACTGCTATAATAGGAGATAAAACCATACTTACTGCTTGAATTATTTGTAAATGAGCTCTAAACGATTGAATATCCTCTTCATCAACTATATTAATAGTAGAAGAATTTAAGCTTGTAGATAGGATTTGATCGGAAAGTTTTAAAATTATTAACAGACCTATAATATGTATATATTCTATCTCTATTTTTCTACTTGTTATAATAAATAAAAACAGAGAGATAGCACTAAGAAATTGAGAAAATCTAATAATTTTATTTTTATTGTATTTATCAATTGCACTTCCTAAAATAGGCAATAAAAAAATTGCCACTAAAGGTCCTATAATTTGAGAAAGGCTATAAAAAAATATAGAACAATTTAATTTTTTTAAAATATAAAGCCCAAGTACAAAAGAAAGTATGCTACTTCCTAGTTGACCGATAGAGTTTCCTAAAAGAAGTAGCAACTTTGAAAAATTTTTATTTTTTTGATTCAAGATATAATAACCTCTCTTTTTGAATTTATAAAGTAAACTTTGTATTTATTAAGACTGTCTGTTCCTAATTTTATTGACCAATTATATTTAAAAGACCCAATATAAACTTTTTTAACTTTAAAAGAATTCTTACCAAAAGAAAATATAATATCTCTTATCTCTGATACCTTTTGAACAGAAAAACCATTAATACCCAAAACTATACTACTTTTCTTATTTATCAAATTTATATTTGGTATTATATCAGTAGAAATTATGGAATTATTAGCTCCTAAATCTATTAAAGTTCTATAACTTTTATTATTATAACCGATTTTAATAACCATTTGTTTATCAGATAATATTTGAGAGCTATGTAGGTAATTTTGCAAATGAAATTTTCCAATATTAAAAATTTTATTAGTGAAATCAATGTAGAAATCAAACTGTTTTAGAATATCAAATCCTATAATACCGTCTATATTTAAATAGAAAAACATCAGATTTTTATTTTGCATAAGAAATTCTGTATTATAAATGCTAACGCCATCAATTATTATTTTTGGAAAATTATAAGCAAATTTAATAATCTTGTCTTTTCCAATTCCATTTATCTTTATATATTTTTCTTTTTTTATTTTATATTTTTCAAATCTTTTTTTGGGTAATAAGAAACTTTTTTCAGAACCACTATCAATTAAAAATGTATAATACTTATTAAATATACAAATATCAATAGTTATCAACCCTTTTTTGCACTTAAACTTAATAATACAATCCCTTAAAATATATTTTCATTCAAAAGTATTCATAACACTGTTTTACCATTTTACTTTTACAGTTACTTCCGGAAGCGCTTCAACTTCTATAACAGAAGAATCTACTGAAAAATCAATAATATCTTTATTATTTTTATCTTCATTTTCATTGAAATCTAGATTTTCTTTAGAAATTAAATCTTTTTTATCAAAATCCATTATTAATATATCTCCTTATCTTAGAATAAAATTAGTATACTTTAAAATGAATATTATGTCAATAATATCTATAATTATTTTTAAATTTATAATTTGTGAAAATTTAATATAAGTAAATATTTATTGTAGGGGGTAACTAAAATGAAAACTTTGGAATATTGATTAGATAAATAACATTTAGTTTAGCTTTTTATTTAAAGTTGTGTTAGAGGGTTTTAAGAGAAATTTCTATAAAAATATCTCTTATGATTTTTTTATTAACTTATACGGAAAGTATATAGGTTTATTTTTATTTGTGAAAATATATTATTAATAAATATACGATTTGTCTAATCTCTAATTTATAAATCTATTATTTGTTTTAAAGAATTTTTAAAATTATTTTTGATTTAACTAAAAATTTGCGAAAAAACCTTGAAAACGATTAGTATTTTGTGGTAATATATTATATACAAAATACAATAGTAATGTAAATGTACATAAATTAAAAATGCTTTGAAACATTTTAGGAGGTTAAAATGTATGTAGGAAAAAGTGTTAAAAGAGTAGATGCGTACGATAAAGTAACTGGTCATGCAAAATATACAGAAGACCTTATTATGAAGGGAGCTTATGTTGCTAAAGTTTTGCATTCAACAATCGGTCATGGAAAGGTTATCTCAATTGATACTAAAAAGGCTGAAGAGGTTGAGGGAGTTGTAAAAATTATTACTTGTTTTGATGTTCCAAAACATTCTTTCCCAACTGCAGGTCACCCTTGGTCAACTGACAAAAGCCACCAAGATGTTGCTGATAGAAGATTATTAAATGAACATGTTAGATATTATGGCGACGATGTGGCTGTAGTTATTGCAGAAAATGAAGTTTCTGCAAGTCAGGCTTTGAAATTAATTGAAGTTGAATATGAAGAATATGAAGTTGTTTTGGATCCTATTGAATCTATGAATAATGGATTAAGACCAATTCACGATGAATTTCCTGACAATATTTTAGGTCATACTAAAAATCATAGGGGAAATTATGAAGAGGCTATAAAAGAAGAAGGCCTTACAAAAGTTGAAGGATGGTACGAAACTCCAATCGTTCAACATTCTCATATCGAAAATGGAATTGCTTGTGCTTATGAAGAGCAAGGAAAAATTGTTGTTATTGCTTCAACTCAAATTCCTCATATTGTAAGACGTGTTTGTGGTCAAGCTTTGGGAATTGGCTGGGGAAAAATTAGAATTGTAAAACCATATATTGGTGGAGGTTTTGGTAACAAGCAAGACGCTTTGTATGAACCATTAGCAGCTTACCTTACAACTCAAGTTGGCGGTCATCCTGTAAAACTTGATACATCAAGAGAGGAAACTTTTGTTTCAACAAGAACAAGACACTCACAAAAACTTCATATTATTTCTTATGTAAGAGCTGATGGAACTTTTGCTGCAAGAAAATTAGAATTATTTTCTAACAATGGTGCTTATGCATCTCACGGTCATTCTATTGCTGCAAAGGGAACAAATTGTTTCCATCAATTATATCCTTGCGATAATACTCAAGCTGATGGTTATACTGTTTATACAAATCTTCCAACAGCAGGAGCTATGAGAGGATATGGAATTCCACAAACTATGTTTGCTTTTGAATCTCATCTTGATGATGTTGCAAAAGTTATGAATATGGATCCTTTGGAATTGAGAATTCAAAATATAATGCCAAAAGGATTTGTTGATGGTTTCTCAAGAAATGAAAATTATTATGATTCATTTAGAGAAGCAATGGCAGTTGGTAGAAAAGCAATTGACTATGATAAAAAGAAAGAAGAATATAAAAATCAAACTGGAAATATAAGAAGAGGAATAGGACTTGCAACATTTTGGTATAACACAGCAGTTTATCCAATTTCTCTAGAATCTTCTTCTTGTAGAATGGTTTTAAACCAAGACGGTTCAGTTCAAATGCAACTTGGAGAAACTGAAATTGGACAAGGTGGAGATACAGCATTTTCACAAATGGCAGCAGATGCTATTGGTGTAAAAATGGAAGATGTTCATATAGTTTCAACTCAAGATACAGATGTAACTCCATTTGGTTTGGGAGCTTATGCTTCAAGACAAACTTTTGTTTCAAGTTTTTCTATTACAAATACTGCTAGAGTATTTAAAGAAAAAATATTAGATAGGGCAAGAAAAATTTTGGAATATACTCCAAACAATCTTGACCTTGTTGATAGTATGATAATTAGAAAAGTTGATAATAAACCACTAATGACTTTGGGTGAGCTTGCAACAGAAGCCTTGTATGATACTCGCGATAGTGAACATATTTCTGCTGAGGAAACTTATACAATAAGAAATAATGCTTTCTCATTTGGTTGTTCATTTGCAGAAGTTGAAGTTGATATTTCTCTTGGAAAAGTTAAACTTCTAAGACTTATAAATGTTCACGATTGTGGTAGACTTATAAATCCTAGACTTGCTGAAGCTCAAGCTCATGGCGGAATGAGTATGGCAGTAGGTTATGCTTTATCAGAAGAATTAAAATACAATGATAAGGGACAAATTTTAAATAATAATCTTCTTGATTATAAATTATCAACAACAATGGATCATCCACACTTTGAAGTTTACTTTATAGAAAATCCATCACCAGTTTCACCATTTAATACAAAATCACTTGGTGAACCACCAACTTGTTCTCCAGCTCCAGCAATAAGAAATGCAATTTTAAATGCAACAGGAGTACAAGTTAATAAATGTCCAATGACACCACACGTTTTGTTCCCACTTTTCAAAGAAGCTGGACTAATTGAAAATGATTACGAACAAGATATGGAATATGATGCTTAAAGGAGAAAAATTATGTATGATGTAAAAAGAATTTATGAAGCCTATACAATCGATGAGGCAATACAATTAAAAAAAGAACATCCTGAAGCAAGATATATAGCTGGTGGTTCTGATGTTTTGGTAAAAATTAGAGAAGGGAAAATGGCAGGCCTTGAGCTTATTTCACTTTATCTTATAGATGAGCTTAGGGGAGTTAGCATGGAGGAAGATGGAACAATTAGAATTGGTTCATTGACAAGCTTTACTCACATTACAAATGATCCAATAATTCAAAAATATATAAATACTTTGGGAGAAGCAGTTGACACTGCAGGAGGTCCTCAACTTAGAAATATTGCAACAATTGGTGGAAATATTTGTAACGCAGCTCCATCAGCAGATTCTTGTACAACAGTTATGGCTTATGATGCAATAATTGAATTAAAAGGCGAAAATGGCTACAGGGAAGTTCCTGTAAAAGATTTTTATATAAAATATGCAACAGTAGACATAAGAGAAACTGAAATTGTTACAGCAATAAAAATTAAAAAAGAATCCTACGAAAATCATTACGGACACTATTTTAAATATGCAATGAGAAATGCTATGGATATAGCAACATCAACAGCATCAGCAAATGTAAAATTTGATGAAAATAATAAAGTAGAAGAAGTAAGAATATCTTATGGAGTTGCAGCTGCAATTCCAGTTAGAGCTTTTGAAGCAGAAAAAACTTTGCTAGGAAGAGAACTTACAGATAATAATATAAATGTATTTGCAAAAAAAGCCCTAGATGAATTATCTCCAAGAGATTCATGGAGAGCATCAAAAGCCCTAAGAACACAAATACTTTACGAAATAACCACAAGATGTTTAAAAGAAATTAGAAAAAAACATGAGGAGGGATTAAATGCATAGCAGAGAATATGGACCATACGGCCCAAAACCAGAAGAAAAACTACATTACGAACCTCAATATAAAATTGTAAAATGTAGAATTAATGGAATCAGGGTTACAAAAATGGTTGATGTGAGAGCATCACTTACAGATTTTTTGAGAAATGAATTTGCCCTTACAAGTGTAAAAAAAGGTTGCGAAGTTGGAGAATGTGGAGCTTGCGCAGTTTTGATTGACGGCGAAAGCTTTAACTCATGTATTTATCTTGCAATTTGGGCAGAAGGAAAAGATATTTGGACAACAGAAGGCCTAACAGCATCTGATGGTTCACTTTCAATTATCCAACAAGCCTTTGTAGATGAAGCAGCAGTTCAATGTGGTTTTTGTACACCAGGTTTTATAGTTTCTGCAACAGAAATAATAGCAAGAGGAAAATATTACACAATTGATGAGCTAAGAAAAGAATTGGCAAATCACATGTGTAGATGTACAGGTTACGAAAATATTTTAATAGCAGTACAAAAAGCAAACAATATTGAAAATGGTTTTGAAGAAATAGAAGAACATGTAGTAAATCAAATCAAAGAAGAAGATAAAAAAGATTATATGTAAAAAGCAGGTGAAGGCGTGTCTATATTGATTAAAAATGGAACTGTGGTTCTAGATGAAAAAATAGAAAATTTAGATATTTATATAGAAGATGAAAAAATCCAAAAAATTGGCAAAAATTTAAACCTAAGTGCTGAAAAAATTATTGATGCCAAAGATAAAATAGTTACGGCAGGTGGAGTAGACGTTCACACCCACATGTCTTTGGATTTGGGAAAATTTGTTGCTTGTGATGATTTTCATACAGGAACAATAGCAGCAAGTTATGGAGCGACAACTACCATTTGTGATCATATAGGAGCCTTAGAAAAAGGAGCAAGCCTTCACAAATTAATCGACCATTATCACGATATTGCAGACGGAAAAGCTGTTATAGATTATTCTTTTCACGGAGCAATGTATGAAGTAAATGATGAATTGATAGAAGAAATAGAGGAGTTGATGGATGAGGGAATCCCATCCATCAAAATCTATTCAACTTATGCAGGAAAACTTGAAGATGATGAAATCCTAAGAGTTTTGAAAAAAGCAAAAGAAGTTGGAACAATAGTTTGTGTTCATTGTGAAAACGATGGGCTCATAAAAGAATTGAGAAAAGAGGCGATAGAAGCTGGTAATCTTTCTCCAAAATACCATGCCCTTACAAGACCAAATGAAAGCGAAGCAGAAACAATAAATAGACTTGCCTATCTTTCAAAAGTAGCAAATGATCCAAAATTATATATAGTTCACACATCAACCAAACAAGGACTTGATGAAATAAAAGCAGCAAGAGCCAGAGGACTTAAAAATATTTATTGCGAAACATGCACCCAATATCTAGTCTATGATGAAAGTAAATATATGGATAATCCAAACGAAGAAGCAGTTAAATATATTTGCGCACCTCCACTTAGAAAAAAATCAGACATTGAAGCCTTGTGGGAGGGAATTAAAAATGGAGATGTGGATGTAATAGCAACTGACCATTGTCCATTTATTTATGAGAGCGAAAAAAAACCTTACGCTGATGATTTTACAAAAGCACCAGGAGGAATTCCTGGAGTTGAAGAAAGAATGGAAGTAGTTTTGACTGAAGGCTTAAAAAGAAATATTCCATTAAGTAAATTGACAAATCTTTTGTGCAAAAATCCAGCAGAAATTTTTGGATTTTCAAATAAAAAAGGAAGTATAAAAGAAAAAAAGGACGCAGATATAGGAATATTTTCCAAAATTTCCTACACAATAAAAGAAGAAAACAGACATTCAAAATGTGATTACACAAGCTATGAAGGATATAAAACAGATGTAAAAGTTGATACAGTAATAGCAAGAGGAAAAATTATTTTGGATAAAAATGGATACTATGGAAAAAAAGGCATGGGCAAATTTATAAAAAGAAAATTAGATAAGGAAATATGATGACAAATAAAGATACGATTTTAATAGGAAAAAAAATAGAAGGACAGGATCCCTTTATTATAAAAGTTAATGGGAAAACTTATGAAACATACGAAGATAAATCTTTATTAAGATTTCTTAGAGATGACTTAAAATTATTTTCTGTTAAAGATGGTTGTAGCCAAGGAGCTTGTGGAACTTGTACAGTTATAGTTGGAGATATTCACAAAAAATCTTGTATAGTTAGGCTATCAAAATTAAATGGAGAAGAAATTATAACAAACGAAGGTCTATCTCAAAAAGAAAAAGATGCCTTTACATACGCCTTTACCAAGGCAGGAGCTGTTCAATGTGGATTTTGTATTCCTGGAATGGTTATGAGTGGAGCAAGTCTAATTAGACAAAATCCAAATCCAACAGAAAAAGAAATTAGAGAAGCTATTAAGGGAAATATTTGTAGGTGCACAGGCTACAAAAAAATTGTAGATGGAATAACTTTAGCTGGAAAAATTTTAAGAGGCGAAGAAGAAATAAAAGACGAAGAAAGCGATGCTTTTGTTGGAGCAAGAGCCGACAGAATTGATGCAAAAGAAAAAATTCTTGGAACAGGAACTTATGCAGATGATATAGAACTTCCAAATATGGCTTATGGTTCTTGTGTAAGAAGCAAATTCCCAAGAGCGAGACTTTTAAGCCTTGACACAAGCGAAGCGGAAAAACTTGATGGAGTTGTTGGAGTTCTTACAGCAAAAGATTTACCAGTTCAAAAAGTTGGGCACATCCAAAGAGATTGGCCAGTATTTATTGATGTTGGACAAACAACTGCTTCCCTTGCAGATGCATTTTGTTTTGTAGTTGCAGAAGATGAAAAAACTTTGGAAAAGGCAAAAAAACTTGTAAAGGTTGAGCTTGAAGAATTAAAACCAGTAAGCTCAATCAAAGATGCTATGGCAGAAGATGCCCCACAAGTTCACGAAGGCGTTGACAATCTTTGCCAACAAAGACATGTTTCTCGTGGAGATGCAAAAAAAGCTTTGGAAAATTCAAAATATACAGCAACCTTTACTTACAAAACTCCACTTGGTGAACACGCTTTTCTTGAACCAGAATGTTGTGTGGCAGAACCATACAAGGATGGAGTAAGAGTTTATTCATCCGACCAATCAGTTTATGATACAAGAAGAGAATTGTCAATTATGTTTGATTGGGAAGATACTCCAGAAAGAATTGTCGTAGTAAATCCATTTGTCGGCGGAGGATTTGGTGGAAAAGAAGACATGAGTGTTCAGCCACCAGCAGCTCTTGCAGCTTATCTTTTCAAAAGACCAGTAAAACATAAATTTACAAGAGATGAATCATTAAGATGGCATCCAAAACGCCACCCAATGGAAGGAACATTTACAATCGGCTGTGATGAAAATGGAATTTTCCAAGGAATGGAATGTGAAATATATTTTGATACAGGAGCTTACGCTTCACTTTGTGGACCAGTTTTGGAAAGAGCTTGTACACATTCAGTAGGTCCTTACAATTATCAAAATACAGATATAAAAGGCTACGGATATTATACAAACAATCCTACAGCAGGAGCCTTTAGAGGATTTGGAGTTTGCCAATCAAATTTTGCAATGGAATCAAACATAAATATTTTGGCAGAAAAAGTTGGAATTTCTCCTTGGGAAATTAGATACAGAAATGCAATAAAACCAGGCGAAGTTCTTCCAAACGGACAAATTGCTGACAGATCAACTGCCCTTGTTGAATGTCTTGATGCCGTAAAAGATATTTATGAAAAAAATAAAGATCATGCAGGAATTGCAGTTGCTATGAAAAACGCCGGAGTTGGTGTAGGGCTAAAAGATATTGGTAGGGTTAAAATTGTTGTTGAAAAAGATTTTGTAAAAGTATTTTCTGGAGCAACTTGTATAGGTCAAGGTGTTGGTACAATTATTTTACAAATGGTTGGAAAGGCAACAGGACTTCCATATCACAAAATAAAAGTTATGCCACCAAGTACTTTAACAAGTCCAGATTCTGGAACAACATCAGGTTCAAGACACACTCTTATAACTGGTGAGGCTGCAAAAAAATGTGCAGAACAACTTGCCAAAGATTTAGAAAACCATAGACTTGAAGAGCTTGATAAAAAAGAATATTTTTACGAATATGATGATCCAACAGATCCGCTTGGCTCTGATAAACCAAATCCAAAATCACACATTGCTTACGGCTTTGCAGCTCACGTTGCAATTTTAGATGATGATGGAAAAGTTACAGATGTTTATGCTGCTCACGATTCTGGAAAAGTTGTAAATCCTACAACAATTGAAGGACAAATCGAAGGTGGAGTTATAATGAGTCTTGGTTATGCTTTAACAGAAGATTTGAAAGTTCAAAATTCTGTTTTAAAAGCAAAATATGGAACAATGGGCTTGTGGAAAGCACCAGATGCTCCAAATATTCATACAATTTTAATTGAAAAAGATGAATTATTAGACCTTGCTTACGGAGCAAAAGGAATTGGAGAAATTGCAACAATTCCAACAGCACCAGCAGTTCAAGGAGCATATTATGCAAAAGACCACGATTTAAGATTAGAGCTTCCATTAAGAGATACAGCTTATAGCAAAAAGAAAAAGAAAATTATAAAAAAATAGGAGAATAAAGGATTGTGAATTTCACACTTTAATTAAGTAGATAAATCGACATGCACGAATATCGGACTACTAAAATTGATGATTTCTAAATTTAAAACTTCTAAAATCGCAAACTTGGGCGACGCCCTCAAACAGTGCGATTTTGGACGAAGTTTTAAATTTGAAATCAAAACAATTTTTTCCGCATGATATTCTTAGCATTTCGATTTTCTGCTTTTTTAAAAATTGTCTTTCACAGTCCTTTAATTTATTTTATTATGGAAAAAAATTTAGATGAGATTTTAAATATTAAAAAAAATGATGTGATTTCTATTACAGGATCTGGTGGTAAGACTTCTCTTATGTTTTATCTTGCAAATATTTTAAAGAAAAAAGGTTCGGTTTTAATTACTACTTCTACAAAAATAAAAGTCCCAGAAAAAGACCAAGTCGATGAACTTTTTTTGTCTTTTGACGATTATGAAAAAAAAGATTATAAAAATAAGATTGTAGGTATTGGTGAAAAACTTGATGGAGTTAATAAATTAAAGTCTATTGGAGAAAATAATTTAAAAACTATAAAAAAAGACTTTGATTATATTATAATAGAAGCAGATGGATGTAGAAATCTTCCCCTAAAATTTTGGAAAGAATATGAACCAGTAGTTTATGATTTTACAGATAAACTTGTTGGAATTTTTTCTATAAAAGTTTATGGTAAAAAAATTTCTCCTGATTTTATTTATAATTTTGATGAATTTAGGGAGAATATAAAAAGTGATATTGTAGATGAAGAAGTTTTTGAAAAACTTATAAAATCTGGAATTTTTGGAGATTTTTGCGGAGAAAAATTTATTTTCTTTAACCAAGCTGATAGTATTTTTGAGAAAAATCAGGCAAAAGGGGTAATAAGTTATTTAAGAGAGAAAATAAATTTAAATTATTTTTACGGATCAATTTTAAAGGAGAAATATTATGAAAATTAGTGCAATTATTATGGCGTCTGGACTTTCTAGAAGAATGGGAGAAAATAAACTTTTACTTGATTTTAAGGGCGACAAACTTTATGAATGGGCTCTTGATTTGGTAGAAGAAATTGATTTTGATGATGTTATCCTTGTTTCATCTTATGATGAAATTCTTGAATCTGCCAAAAAAAGAGGCTTTAAAGCTATTTTCAATGACAACAATGAAGTTGGCAAATCTGCATCAATTAAGCTTGGAGTTTTAAATTGTGATAAGGATTCTGCTATGATGTTTTTTGTAGCTGACCAACCTTTATTAAAAGTTGAAACTGTAAATAAATTAATTGAAAAATATAAGGAAAATCAATTGATTACCTATCCAAGAACTGAAAAAAGAAGGGGAGCTCCTGTAATTTTCTCGCCAGAATACAGGGAAGGTCTTTTGTCTTTAGATTTTGACCAAGGCGGAATGATTTTGGTTAAGGATGATAATAAAAATGAAGTTAAAATTGACGATATTAAAGAATTGTGGGATATTGACACATATAAAAATTTGGAGGAATTGGAAGATGCCGCTAAATAATATTGTAGTTTTTAGGGGCGGTGGCGATGTTGCAACTGGTTCTATCCAAAAATTATTTAGAACTGGTTTTAAGGTTTTGGTTTTGGAGATGGAAAAACCTCTTTGTATAAGAAGGTATGTCTCAACTGCCCAAGCAATTTTTGATGGTGAAGTACAGATTGAAGATTTTACTGCAAGAAAGGTGGAAAATCTTGAACAAATTAAAAAAGCCTGGGATGAAAATGTAGTTCCGGTTTTTGTTGACCCAAAGGCTGAAATTTTAGAAGAATTAAAACCAATGGCTGTGGTTGATGGAACTCTTGCCAAAAAAAATATTGGAACAAATAAAAATATGGCTGACATTACAATCGCTCTTGGACCTGGTTATGAGGCAGGAGTTGATGTTGATTATGTAATTGAAACAAACAGGGGACATGACCTTGGTAGATTAATTTTTGAAGGCTTTGCTGAAAAAAATACAGGAATTCCTGGAAATATTAAAGGATTTACAAGTGAAAGAATTTTAAGAGCAATAGATGAGGGAGAAATCCAAGTTATTGAAGATATTGGTTCTGTTGTAAAAAAAGATCAAGTTGTCGCTCTTGTAAATGGAAAAGAAATAAAATCACAACTTGATGGAATGGTTAGGGGCATGATTGGAAATGGCTCTTATGTTACAAAGGGTTTAAAAATTGGGGATGTTGATCCAAGGGTTATTCCAAAAAATGCAAAAACTATTTCTGATAAGGCAAGACTTATTGGAGGAGGCTGCCTTGAGGCTATTCTTATAGGAAAAAGGAGAATTGAAAATGGATATACAAATTCTTAAAAAAATTGTAGAAAAACTTGATGGGGGAGAAAATGTTGCCTTGGTAATTCTTACAGAAACCAAGGGTTCAGCTCCTGGCAAGGACAATTCTTCTATGGCAGTATTTGAAAATGGAGAAATTTGTGGCACAATCGGAGGCGGCCCAATAGAGTTTGACCTTATTAAACAAGCAAAAAAAGCCCTAGAAGATGACGAGGAAAGATCTTTTGATTATACTTTAAATGAAAAACAAGAAGTGAAAATGTCTTGTGGAGGAAGAAACAAGGGTTATATAAAAATATTTAGGGCAAATCCCAGTTTGATTATTTTTGGGGCAGGCCATGTTGGACAAAAGCTTACAAGAGTTGCTGTAAATACAAATTTTGACGTGACCGTAGTTGACCAAAGAGAAGATTTCGAAGACAAAAAAGATTTGGAAAATATAAGAGAATTTGTAATTTCAAATCCAAAAGATTTTGCTTCAACCTATAAATTTAACAAAAATACCTACATTTTAATCTGCACACCAGATTATGATGAGGAAGTTTTGGAAAATGTCATCGATAAAGATTACAAATTCCTTGGCATGATTGGTTCAAAAAGAAAGGTAAAAAGAGTTTTTGACAATCTAAAAGGAAAAGGAGTTAGTGAAGATTTACTAAAAAAAGTTCACGCCCCAGTAGGTTATGATATTGACGATGGAAGCGTTGAGGAAATTGCAATTTCAATTTTATCCTTGATGATTTCAATAAAAAACAATAAAGTAATAGAAAATTAAAAAAATACAAACCATTAAATATTTAATGGTTTGTAATTTTTTGGAAAAATTTATAAACAGGAGAATTTATGCTAAAAAAAATAAAAGTAGAAGATGCGATTGGACAAGTTCTTTTTCATGATTTAACTGGAATAAAAGCAAGTGGCTTTAAAGGCGTACTTTTTAAAAGAGGCCATGTAATCCAAAAAGAAGATATAGAAAAATTAAAAGATATAGGCAAGGAAAATTTATTTGTTGGTGAACTTGACCCGGGCTTTGTCCACGAAGAAGATGCAATAAAAGAAGTTTCTGATGATTTGATTGGAGAAAATATTTCCTATTCAAATCCATCAGAAGGAAAAATTGGCTTTAAAAGCAAGACCTATGGACTTTTTGTGATAAACAGAAAGGGACTTTTTGACCTAAATATGGAAGGAGATTACACTTTTGCAACAATCCCTTCATATTCAATTGTAAATGAAGGGGACAATTTGGTTGGGGGAAGGATTGTTCCTCTTTTTACCGAAGAAAATCAGGTTCAAAATATTAAAAAAATCGCCAAAAAATATGAGCCGATTTTTGAAGTGAAAAAATTTCAAAAGCTCAGAGTTGGTGTAATTATTACTGGAAATGAAGTTTTTACAGGTAGAATAAAAGATATGTTTGAGCCGGTAGTTAGGGAAAAATTATCCCACTTTGACCACGAATTAATTGGAATCGAAAAATGCCCAGACGATAGAGAATATATAGAAAATATTTGTCAAAAATACTTTGAAAAAGGCGTAGACCTTGTTGTATTTTCTGGTGGGATGAGTGTAGATCCTGACGATATAACTCCATCAACCATAAAAGATTTATCTGACAAATTTATCATCCAAGGAATGCCAGTCCAACCAGGCAATATGCTTACGGTTGGAATGAAGGGAAAAACTTATTTGGTTGGAGTGCCAGGAGCAAGTATGCATTCAAAATTTACAAGTTTTGACATATTTTTGCCAAGAATTTTTGCAAAAATCGACCTTAAAAAAGAAGATTTTATTGAACTTGGAGAGGGAGGACTATTAAACAAATAATGCTTGAAATTTCGAAAGAAGATTTAGAAGAAATAATAAAAATTAGACACGATATTCACATGCACCCAGAAGTTTCTGAAAATGAATTTAGGACAACAAAAATTATAAGGGACTTTCTGGAAAAAATTGATGGAATAGAAATTATAGATTTTCCAATAGAAACTGGTTTGATTGCAAGGCTTAATACTGGAAAAAATGGAGAAGTTATTGGTCTTAGGGCAGATATTGACGCTCTTTTACAAAAGGAAGAAACAGAAATTTCCTACAAATCAAAAAATGATAAGATCATGCACGCTTGTGGCCACGATTATCACACATCGGTTGTCCTTGCTATAGCTAAACTTTTATCAAAAAATAAGGAAAAATTAAAGGGCGATGTGGTTTTTATTTTCCAAAAATCAGAAGAAATAACGACAGGAGCCAAGGAATATTTGGACAAGGGACTTTTTGAAAAAGTAAAAATTGACAAGATTTTGGGCCTTCACAATTGGCCAGAAATTGATTATGGCAAGGCGATAATAAAAAAAGGCCCTCTTATGAGCACAAAGGTCAATTTTAAAATTGAAATTATTGGAAAAGGCCAACACGGATCTATGCCACATTTAAACATCGATCCAATAGTTTGCGCATCAAATATAGTCATGGCACTTCAAACAATTATTTCAAGAAATACAAATCCATTTGACTCTACAGTTTTATCCGTAAATTCCATAAATGGAGGTTCAGAAAATAATTTGGTTGTAGATAGGACTCATCTGTCTGCAACAATCAGGTCCCTTTCAAAAAAATCTTTAGAAAAATCAATAAAAAGAATGGAAGAGATTGTAAAAAATATGGCCTGTGCCTATGAATGTAAGTACGAAATAAAATACACAGAAAAAATTCCCCTAGTCTATAATCCAGAAGAAATGTATGAGAAAGTTTTAAAATCGGCAGAAAAAAATTTGGGAGAAGAAAATATAATAAAAGAAGGACAAACCATGGCAAGCGAAGATTTTGCATTTTACATGGAAAAAGTCCCAGGATTTTTCTATTGGTTTGGAAGCGGAGAAGAAAATCACAAAAAAGAAGCCCTCCACAGCAAAAATTTCTACTGCTCAGATAAGGCGATAAAGCCAGCAGTAGAAGTTATGGCAAATGCAGTTTTGGATTTACAAAAATAGGGATATAGAAAAAAATAAGAGCTAAAGAGCTCTAAAATTTTAAAATACTTATGAAAATAATATAAAACAAAAAATGAATAATTGTATTTTTGTTTGAGTTTTTTCTATTCTTTTAAGGCTAATAGGCTATGAAGTTTATTGTTTATAGCCTTTAGCTTATTTATAAATATTTTTATATATAGAATTGGATCTAATTATTTTATATAATATTTTATAAAATATATTTTGAGTATTTCTCACTTTTTAAAAACAAACAAATATTCATGAGCAATAAGTAAAAAGTTGTATTTCACGCTGTTAGTTTTCCAAAAACCAGTTGCTCTACAATTATGTTGTTCTTTAATAATTAATTCTTTTAGTTTAAATCCAGCATCTTGAAATATCTTCATAACATCAAAAGACATAGGTATCATATGTCCTTTTTGACGGGTATCTCCCATAAGAACAGCACAAAACTTATCATTTTTTAAAACTCTGTAGCTTTCATTAGCTACTTTTTTCATTTCTTCTAGAAAATCCTTTACTTTCAATATAGATAAATCTTCCTCAATATCTTCACTGTATTTTATTATATTAGCATAGGGAGGATGCGTACATATTAAATCAATACTATTATCAGGAATAAAACTTAAATTTCGTGCATCACCTTTACGTAAATATATCTTTCCATTAGCCCCTTCGTGCTCAAAGTTTGTTTTTTCTCTGCATCTTTCAAGTGCAATATCATTTACATCAACGCCTATTATATTTCTATTAAGCAATTTTGCTTCTACAAGAGTAGTTCCACCACCAGCAAACTGATCTAATACAAGCTCATTTTCTTTAGAATATCTAAGCAAGATATTGCGGGGAATATAAGGCGACCAATTTCCACGCCATTTTGCATCGTGCGTTGCCCAGTTACCACGTTTTGGAAAAGACCAATGTGTAGTCATTTCTAATTCAAAATCTTCAGGCTCCCATTTTATTATTTTTTTCGCCATTATTTAAAAACCTCACTAATTATTCCTTCCTCTAAATCTTTGATATTGTAAATGTGTTGCATAACATCAAATGTTTCTTCGAGATTATTACGTGCTTTTTTCCACCCTTTTCCATCAGTAAACCAAACGAATGTAAATCCGTTAATTTCATTAGATTCTAAAGCAAGTGTCTTATAACTTCTAGCTGTTTCATTTAATTTACTTCCACTACTTCCATAAAAATTAGTTTCAATACCATAAATCATATATGGAGTTTTTATTACAAAATCAAAACGCTTTTCAGCCTTACCTTTATTAGAGATAGAGGAAAGATCTATTCCCCATTTATTTGTGATTTGATGAATATACATTTCTTTAAAATAAGTATCATTTCTTTTAAATCCTGCTTTTTGAATAAAACTTTCAACTAAATTTTCCATTAAATGACCGCCACGATTTTTACGACCATTAGAATCAAGGCCAGTTTCAACACCAGTTGCATAATCTACAAGATTATTGATTATATGATTTTCAATCAAATCGAAAAGACCAGTTTTTTGCATAAATGTCTTATATTGTTCAAAAGGTAAATTAGGATTTTTAAAATTATAATTAAAATCTCCATCACTATCAATTGCATATATTTCGTTTGTTCTAACTGCTAATAGTAGTGGTACACATTTTAATGTTTCTGGATATTTTTTTACAAGATTTTCAAAATCTTCTTCAATATTTTTGGAACCAATAAGTGAATTTAAAATGTTGAGTTCCACTTTAATACTATAAATATTTCTATAAACTTTTTCAAAATTAATATAGTATCCATAATCTGCAATACTGTAACGAAAATCATTTAGCCATTCATTAAAATCTCTTGACATTAATTATTTCTCCTTGCTATTATGTGGCATGGGTAATCCAAACTTAGTAAGTGGTATATATTCAAAATAATAGTGGCAGTGCATACTTATGATATAATCCAGAACATCTTTATATTTAGGATTTCTGAACCAATCTGAGAGCAAGTACACATACTCTACATCAATATTGAGTGGTGCCATTAACTTTTGATATTGTTTTCTTTTGAAATCGCATGTTTGTAATTTTTCATCAACAGATCCTTCAACTTGCTGATATTTACATTCAATAATAAAAAGTTTATTTTCTACAATTACATAAATACTATTATCGGGTAGGAGTTTTTTGGAAATATACTGTGTCCAATCAACATCAACTTCTTTTAAATATTTATAAAACTCATGTTTTTTGAATATTCGAGCAACTTTTTCACCATTATAGAAAACACAATTATCCTCAGTTATACTATATCCATTTTGATTTTTCAAGAAGGTTTTTAAATCGGTTTTTCCCTCAAAGACAAGTCCTGTTTTGGTGTTTCCACCGCCTTTTCCATTCTTTATCATAATTTCAAATTCTCCCTAAAAATTACTAATAAGTAATTCCTTAATTTTTCCTCTTGATTTGCTATTACGGCTAATCATTCTTGTAGCCTCAACACGTTTTATTTTATGAGCCGAATAAATATTATCAAAAAAATTATCTTCTTCATTTGTATTTTTTGGATCCGAATTGCTAACTACAATTTTGGCACCTTTTTTATCCATATCATCAACAAATCGAGCTAGTTCAATCTGCTTTTCATCATTAAACAAATTTTTGGTATAAGCTGTAAAATTTGCTGTATCGGTAATAGGTCTGTATGGAGGATCAAAATAAACAAAGGTATTTTTATCAATAAAATCAGATGAATTTTTGTAATCTCCACATACTATAATAACTTTTTGTAGTTTATCAGATACAGATTTGAGATTTTTTTCATCACAAATCAAAGGATTTTTATACGCTCCCATAGGAACATTAAATAAGCCTTTTTTATTTACTCTAAATAACCCGTTAAAGCATGTTTTATTTAAGAAAATCATTAATGCTGCTTTTTCAATTTTGTCGTTTTCGTTATCATCAATTTTCAGTTCATTAAAACGCTCACGCTTTTTCATATAGTATATTTTTCGATTTGCTGTATCTAATGGGATAAATTCATCTTGCATAAAACTCAGCTTTTTAATTAAACATTCTACATAATCTCTAATTGTTTGATAAGTGTTTATAAGGTCAGAATTAATATCGCTAATATAAACTTCTTTCAAATTATATTTGTCAAGTATATCAAACAAAACTGCACCTCCACCAACAAATGGTTCAGCGTATTTTGTTATTTTACTGTCTTCAAAAGGATAATATTGTTCAATTTCTTTTAGGAGTTGTCCTTTTCCACCTGCCCATTTCAAAAAAGGCTTAACTGTTTTTTCTTCAATGTTTTTATATCTTGTGCTTCTTGCATCTATAGGTTTTTTAGCTGAAGAAGGGATAAGCCACATATTTCCTAACATAGTTGCATTCTTGATTCTATTTTCAGAGCAAAGAACAGCAACTCTTCTTTGTGAAATTCCCCACTTATCAGCTGCTTCTCTAGCAGAAATATAATCCATTATAAGACCTCCTTTTCAGATTGTTATATTATATTCTAATTCTCGAATAATAGCAATACTATTTTAAACTAAAAAAATAAAAATTATTGATAAATCCTCTTATTTTTTTGCCCTTTTATCCAAAAAGTATCTGATTTCCTTGTAAAGTAAAGATAAAATATAAGCTCCTGTAAGCACATATAAATTAAAAGAAATAGATTTAAATCCTTTAAAATCATTGACATCCATATCCAAAGAAACTAAAACCATAGATAAAATTAATATTAAAATAATTGTAAATACTACGGTTATTAAAAATTGATTTTTATATTTTTTGGACTTATACAAGTCAAAATGATCTGAAAAAAGCAAGGTAACAAATATAAAAAGCAAATCTCCAATCAAAAGTACAGCTCCGCTCATATTCGTTGCCAAAAAAACTCCGCCCATAATCAAAAATAAAATAAGTAAAATAAAAACCCTAAAAAGATTAGGTTTAAAATTCTTAATTAATTTTTTAATCATAAAATCCTCCTATATAAATAATATCATAATAAAAAGAAATTTATATATATTTTTTATATGGGGTAAAATTAATATATAGATTGGAGGATGACATGGCGATTTTTGATAGGAAAAATGAGAAAGCATTTGAACAAATTGTTGATTATTATGAACTAGAAGAAATTAAGAAAGAGGATTTAGACCTTATTTTTAATAATTCTACTATGTTTGCTAGTGGTGGAATCAATGCTTTGTTTGCACAAAATTGGCTTATGATTAAACAACTTGATAGGCTTAATAAGAATATTGAAAAATTAATTGATAAAGAAAACGCTTAATTTATATAAATTTTTCAAAAATTTGAAAAATGGGTATTTATATATAATTAGGAGGATACGATGAGATTTGTAGATATAATTGAAAAAAAGAAAAATAAAGAAGAATTAACAGATGAGGAAATTAAATTTTGGATTGATGGTGTAACGGATGAATCAATTCCTGATTATCAAACTTCTGCCCTTCTTATGGCTATTGTTTTAAATGGCATGACAGATCATGAAACTGCAAAACTTGCAGAATGTATGATGAAAAGTGGCGATGTTATTGATTTGTCTGATATTAATGGAATAAAGGCTGATAAACATTCAACTGGTGGGGTTGGAGATAAAACTTCTCTTGCTCTTGGTCCAATAATTTCTGCTTGTGGTTTAAAACTTGCAAAGATGAGCGGACGTGGTTTGGGTCATACTGGTGGAACACTTGATAAATTGGAATCAATTGAAGGCTTCAATGTATTTTTAAAAGAAGAAGATTTTAAAAAACAAGTTAATGAAATTGGCTTTGCAATTATTGGTCAAACTGGAGAGTTGGTTCCTGCTGATAAAAAACTCTATGCCCTAAGAGATGTTACAGCAACTGTCGATTCGATTCCGCTTATTGCATCATCTATAATGAGTAAAAAACTTGCCTCTGGATCTGACACAATTTTACTTGATGTAAAATATGGCGAGGGTGCTTTTATGCACACAATTGAAGATGCTAAAAAATTGGCAAATGCAATGATAAATATAGGAAAAAAACTTGGCAAAGACACCAAGGCAATGATTACTGATATGAATCAACCTTTGGGAAATACAATCGGCAATGCTCTTGAAGTAAAAGAGGCAATTGAAACTGTTAAAGGGAATGGGCCAAAAGATTTTACAGAATTGGTTTTGACTGCAGGAGAGATTATGCTTGTTCAAGGAAAAATTGCAAAAAATAAAAATGAAGCAAGAGCTATGCTTGAAGATGCAATAAATTCTGGAAAAGCCTTTGAAAAGTTAAAGAAAATGGTTGAATATCAAGGCGGAAATGTAAAACAAATAGAAGATCCAGACCTTTTGCCTCAAGCAAAATTTAAAACTCAAATGAAATCCCAAAAAGAAGGTTATATTGATAACATCCATTCCATGAACCTTGGAATTTTGTCAATGAAACTTGGAGGAGGACGCGAAAAGAAAGAAGATAATATAAATTATGCAGTAGGACTTGAAATGAAAGTGAAAAAAGGCGATAAAATCAAAAAAGACGATATTCTTGCAACAGTTTATCACGACGAAAAACTAACGGATGAATGGATAGAAAGTTTTTACAATACATTTTCCTACTCAAATGAAAAAACAAATCCAATTCCAGTTGTAGAAGAAATTGTGGAATAGTTTTGAAGTTAAAATAATAAAATCATAAAAATCCTAGCAAAAAAGCTAGGATTCAGAGCGTAGACAAAGTCAGTTTAGTAATTCATAGTTAATTTAAAAATAAAATTACGCCACAGCCCATCTCGACTAAGTGAGTGTAACGAATGCATGGAGAGATCTCATGAGATTTCTCCGCTCGTTGCACTCGGTCGAAATGAGTAAATTTTTAGTTTGTCAACAGTCTGAATCCTATCAAAATGCTAGGATTTTTAAATTTTATTTGTCTTTCATAAATTTAAGAATATAAATTGCGACAAGGCTTGTTATTATAAATAAAACAATCGCTCCTATAAATACAATATAATTAGAATTTTGAAAACTTGATGATGGTCTTTGTCTTGCTATTATTCCAATCAAGGAAAATAAAAATCCAATAATAAGTCCTTGATTTTTATTTTCTTTAAAAACAAATAAAACCACAGCACTTGCAAGAATTAATAAAATTAGGCTTATAATTATTGCAAAAGTTGAATATGAATCTTTTCTATTTTCGAAAAGAACCATCATTATATTTGTAAAAACCAAAAAAATAATCCATCCTGCATGAATTCCTGTAGGAAGAGTAATAAGATATTTGTATTTTTTAGAAAAATCCTTATTTTGATCAATAGTTTTTACAAGATTAATCAAAATCAAAGCATAAGCCATTGCTCCTATAAGAGCTGGCATGAGATAATTATTGTTTACCATTACTACATAAATTCCATTTGCCATATTCCAAAAAATAAATAGTGGCATCAATTTTTCGTAATAAATTTCCTCATTTGTCATTGAAAGCTTTTTAATAAAAGGCAAAAGCAAAAATAAAAGAGAAAAAATATAAATGAAAATCCAAATATAAAAAGTAAAAAAGTCGGGTACAAGTGGATTTTCATACATTTCTAAAATATCTTTATATTTGTGTAAAAAAAATACTCCAACATAAGCCATATAAGAAAAAATCAATGTCAAAATGAACATTATTAATCCGATTAGGTAATTTTTATTTTTTAATTTCTTTTTCATAAGTCCTCCTAAAAATCTCAATAGATATTTACCCATTTTTAAAATAATTTGATTTTTAATTTTTATTTTTTGAAAATCACAAAATTTTGAAAAAATCTTATAAAAAAATTAAAAAATAACTTTATTTCGCTAATAAGCTATTGACAAAGAAATGTTGTATGTAGTATAATACAGAAAACGTTATCTTAATTGTCGACAAATGATAAGTTTTGACTAAAAGCGATATAATCTCATAATTGGTTGAGAGTTTCTACGACTTACCGTAAATAAGTGGCTATGGCTTTTAAAGATTAATAGTTAATCTTAAAATAACTATAACTATTAAATTAGAAAAAAATTATGAAGGAGGATCCTTATGGACTCAAAAACAAATGGTTTTCTAAATAGGTTTTTTCATCTTAATGAAAATAATACTAATGTAAAAACTGAAATTATCGCTGGAATCACTACTTTTATCACTATCGCATATGTGTTGATAATTAACCCTCAAGTTTTGTCTTCGCCTTTTGAAATTATGGGTGATAGCCAAATGGCTCAAAAAATTTCAAACGGTGTATTTATCGGAACTTGTCTTGGTGCCTTTATTGGTACAATTTTAGTTGCTTTTTATGCAAAACTTCCTTTTGCTCAAGCTCCCGGCATGGGCCTAAGTGCATTTTTTGCTTATACTACTATGCTTGGTATGGGATATTCTTATGCCCAAGCTCTTGTAATTGTTTTTATCTCAGGAATATTATTTATTGTAATCACAGCTCTTGGAATTAGGGAGGCAATTATTCGTGCAATTCCCGATTCTATAAAACTTGCTATGACACCTGGAATTGGTTTGTTTATTACCATAATTGGTTTGAAAAACGCAGGTCTTGTTGTAGGAAATGAGGCTACCTTGGTTTCTCTTGTAGATTTTGCAAAATGGAGAGGCCCTGATGCAAATGTAGAACTTGTTATGGGTGCAGTCCTTTCACTTATTGGACTTTGTTTAATAGCAATTTTATCTTACAAAAAAGTTAAGGGAGCAATTTTGATTTCTATTTTAGCTTCAACTCTTTTAGGTATTCCAATGGGACTTACTCATATTTCAAATTTAAGCTTAAATTTGGGAGCACAAGTTAATGACTTTTTTGAAGTTTCATTTTTTAATTTAGATTTCGCAGGACTTTTTGCGGGAGAAAATATGTGGACATCAATTTTTACTGTAACTATGCTTGTTCTAAGCTTTTCACTTGTAAATATGTTTGACTCACTTGGAACTTTGCTTGCAGCAGCAAAACAATCTGGTCTTGTTGATGAAAAAGGGGAAGTTATTAATTTGAAAAAGGCTCTAATGAGTGATGCAATTTCTACTGCAGCAGGAGCTTTGGTTGGAACAAGTACAGTAACTACAGTTGTAGAATCATCAGCAGGTATTGCAGAAGGTGGAAGAACAGGACTTACAAGTCTTACAACAGCACTTTTATTTTTATTATCAATAATATTTGTGCCAATTATTTCTATAATCCCAGCACAAGCTACAGCACCAGCTTTAATTTTCGTAGGAATTTTGATGCTTGGTGGCGTAAAAGACATAGATTTTAACGACATAACAAATGCACTCCCAGCATTTTGTACAATAGTTTTCATGCCATTTACATATTCAATAGCAAATGGTATAGCACTTGGCTTAATCACATATTGTATAGCAAAATTCTTTACAGGACAAAAAGATCAAATAAAACCACTAACACTAATAATTGCCCTTACCTTTGTATTTAGGTATGCCTTTATAACCTTAGGGTAGGTGGACAAATGACAAAAACTTATGCCCTAAAGGGAAATATAATTTATAGTAAAAATCAAAACGAAATAAATTGTTTTGAAAATTCTTATCTTATTTGCCAAGATGGAAAATCAATGGGAGTTTTCAAAAAATTAGATGAAAAATATAAAGACATAGAAGTCATAGATTTTGGAGAAAAAATAATTTGCCCAGGTCTTGTTGACCTTCATATCCACGCCCCTCAATATAATTTTAGGGGTATGGGCATGGATTTGGAATTGTTGGATTGGTTAAACACTTACACATTTCCAAGCGAGGCGAAATTTAAAGACGAAGATTATGCCAAAAGATCTTACCAAAGATTTGTAGATTATTTAAAATATGGACCAAATACAAGACATGTAATTTTTGCAAGCCTCCATGTAAAATCTACACAAATTTTGATGGATTTGATGGAAGAATCAAAAATGGTTTCATTTGTTGGAAAAGTTAATATGGATAGAAATGGTGGAGTAGACCTTGAAGAAAAAGATGCAAATCAGTCGGAAAAGGCTACACTTGATTGGCTTGAATCCATTAAAGGAAAATACAAAAACACCTATCCAATTTTAACACCAAGATTTATCCCATCATGTACTGACGAATTGCTTGAAAAATTAAGAAAAATAAAAGATGAGTACAATCTTCCTATCCAATCTCACTTATCAGAAAATTTGGGAGAGATAGAATGGGTAAAAGAATTAGTTCCAAAGGCTAAATTTTATGGAGATGCTTACAATATTTTTGATTTATTTGGCAAAAATAACAAAACGGTAATGGCTCATTGTGTATATTCAAATGATGATGAACAAGATTTGATAAAAGAAAACGAAGTTTTCATTGCACATTGCCCAGATTCAAATACAAATTTAACATCAGGAATTGCTCCTGCAGGAAAATATCTAAGAGAAGGACAAAAAATTGGACTTGGTTCGGATGTTGCAGGAGGAACTCACGCATCAATTTTTAAAGCCATGGCAGATGCCATAAAAGTTTCAAAATTAAGATATAGATTAGTCGACGAAAAAATAAAACCATTAAGCCTTGAAGAAGCATTTTATATGGCAACTTTAGGCGGAGGAGAATTTTTTGGAAAAGTCGGTTCATTTGAAAAAGGTTACGAATTCGATGCTATAGTAATAGATGATGAAAAATTATTAGAAGAAGATAAATTCAACTTAAAACAAAGACTTGAAAGAATAGTATATTTGTCAAAAGATGAAGATATAGTTTCAAAATTTGTAAGAGGAAATAAAATATTTTAAAAAACTTCGCCTGTTTTAAAGCAGGCGGAGTTTTTTTAATAAAAACTCTTTATAAATTTTAAAATCGGAAGGATTTTTATGGATTAATTTTAATCTTTTTTACAAAGTTATAAAACTTACTTGCCTACTTTTTTAATATTTATTAAAATAAAATAAAAATTATTATTTTCTGTTATAATAATACTAGGAGTAAATTATGAAAGAAAAGAATTTAAAAAGAGATGGATTTCAAAGTAAGTGGGGCTTTATTTTAGCTTGCATAGGTTCGGCTGTTGGGATGGGAAATATTTGGAGATTTCCAATTCTTGTTTCTCAATATGATGGGATGACTTTTTTGATTCCATATTTTATATTTGTAATTTTAATTGCATCAACAGGTGTTATAAGTGAGATGGCTTTGGGAAGATTTACAGAATCTGGAACTGTTAGAGCTTTTGGTAAATGCACCGAATTAAGATACAAGAACAAAAAAATTGGCGAAAGACTTGGAATAATTCCAGTTGTAGGTTCGCTTGCCCTTGCTATTGGCTATACTTGCGTAATGGCTTGGATTTTTAAATATACTTTTATGGCTTTTTCTGGAGATTTGAAAGCTATGGGAAATAATATGGACCTTATTGGCGAAACTTTTTCAAAAACAGCAAGCGGGGCAAATCTTTGGATAGTAATAGCCATAATTGCAAGTTTTTTTATTATGATTTTGGGAGTTTCAAAAGGAATAGAAAAATCAAATAAAATAATGATGCCAGCACTTTTTATTTTGTTTGTATTTCTTGCAATTTATATTTCAACAATGAAAGGCTCATCAAAAGGCTACGAATATATTTTTACCATCAACAAAGATTTAATAAAAAATCCAAAAGTTTGGATATATGCCTTTGGCCAAGCATTTTTTTCACTTTCAGTAGCAGGATCTGGAACAATAATTTACGGCTCATATTTGTCAAAAAAAGAAGACCTTATTGTATCTGCAAAAAATGTAGCAATTTTTGATACAATAGCATCACTTATGGCATCTTTTGTAATAATTCCAGCCATGGCAACTACAAATACACCGCTTGATACTGGCGGACCAGGACTTATGTTTATATACTTAGTAAATGTTTTAAATTCTATGCCAGCTGGAAGATATTTGGGAATAATTTTTTACCTTTGCGTTTTATTCGCAGGAATTAGCTCAATTATAAACCTATACGAATCATCAGTAGCCTATTTGCAAGAAAAATTTAATTTTTCTAGAAAAAAATCAACCCTTATAATTCATATTTTTGGTTGCATAATGGCAATATTGATTCAAAAAATTGTAGGAGAGTGGATGGATGTAATTTCGATTTATGTTTGCCCATTGGGAGCAGGACTTGCAGGAATAATGTTTTTGTGGGTAGGAGGAAAAGAATTTGCCCTAAAAGCAGTAAACCAAGGAGCAAAAAAACCAGTTGGAAATTTTTATTTTCTACTTTCAAAATATATATACGTAGGAGCAGCACTAATAGCCTTGATAGCAGGAGCAATTCTGGGAGGAATAGGCTGATAAATTATATAAAAGTAAACGAGATAATTATTTTATCTAGTTAGAGCGCAGACAAAGTCAGTTTAATAGTACATTAATAATTCAAAAATAAAATTATGCTAAAACTCATCTCGACTAGATGATTGTGCCTTGATTTGGGAAGATTTGTCAAGGACATAAACAAAATTTCTTTGACAAATTTATATCTTCTCCGTTTCTCTCTTGATTAGCTTTAGTATTTTATCCTTATATGTTTCCCCTGTACCTTGCTTGAAATGTAGGTTTACAGTATATTTTGTCTTTCCTATATCCATAATTAACTGTTTATTAGGTGGTGTTTTTATTTTTCTTTTTTCGTCTTCCATAAGTCCTCCTTTCCTCTTTTAGGCAAAGAAAAAACAGTAAACCTTTTTTGATTTACTGTTTCTTGAATCCTCATTACATTATCTTCTGTAAAATATAAATTTATATCTCATCTTCTACGGTGAATATTTCTTCAATTGAAGCATTGAACTGTTTTGCTATATTCCAAGCAAGTACCAAAGACGGATTATATCTACCTTTTTCTAAATTCCCTATTGTTTCTCTTCTTACACCTACTTTTTGAGCCAACTCTTCCTGTTTCATATTATTTTTAGCCCTATATTCCTTTATCTTATTTTTAATCATTTGATATCCCTTTAGATTCCCTCCATTCCAAAACAGCTATTGTCAAGGTAAAAAATAAAATCCCTACGCAAAAGCTTATCCCAAATGATATAGGAACAAAATTTTCGTGTCTTATTAAGAATTTGGTTAAAAACAATAATGGAGCTAAAGAAAAAAGTTGAGCAAAAAAAGCGACTGTAGCTGATTTCTCGATATTATTTCGGAAAGATTCATCTGGTATAATCCAAAAGTATCTAAAATAATAAAGAAAACCTAAAAAACCAAACCATCCTCGATTATTTGTAATAAACCCCATCAACGCAATAATGGAAATACAGGATAAAAACCCGACTGGATTTAATTTTCTTTTCATAATAGACCTCCTAATGTGGTATATTTCTATCTTTATGATATAAATATACCACATTCAGTTTTTGGTGTCAACAAATTAATATTAAAATTATATGTCCAACTCATTTCTCTTAACCTGTGTTAGTCCTCTGTTTTCTGTTAGTAGATTCTCTATACAGCTTCTAACACTTTCAGCCTGCTCCACTTCTTTTCGTATATCTGTGATTTGAGAATATAAAGTATCTTTTTCTTTCCTCAAAGTGCCTATTTCTGATTTCCATTTGGATATATTTAGGGTCTTGCTTTCTCCTAAATGCTCTTTGAGATATTTCTTTGCACTTTCAAATAAAATAATCTCTGCGGTATGTTCATTGTAGAAAGTATCTTGTTTATTTTTCTTTAGCTTGGTATAGGCTTTATAGGTATCTTTATGCTTCAAATATTTCTCGGCGTGGTCGATAAGTTGTACTCTATCATCTATTTTCTTTTCGGTGTCTTTAATAGTTCTCGTAGTCTTGTAGTTCTTATCTCTTAAAGTAACTATATTTTCTTTCAGTTCAGATACAGAAATGATATTTTTCTCTTTTAAGAACTGATAGCTTTCAACATACTTTCCTAAATCTGTGTTATTGCTATCTGCTTTTTTACGGATAAGATTTTCAAAAATGGATAGCAAATTTTCTTTGGATTGGAGGGTAGATTTGAGATTATCAATTTCTGCTTTTTCTTCTTTTCCAATTCCTCTTATCCAAT
>NZ_KV821206.1:70273-70784 GCF_001815585.1 Anaerococcus sp. HMSC075B03 | reverse complement strand
CTTCTTTTCCAATTCCTCTTATCCAATTTAGTAAGGCTTTTATTCGTCTTGAGATTTCTCTTAAAATCATATTTTGATGTTTGATTTCTCGGTTGATATTTCCTCTGTCGGTAACAATACCTTTCTTCTCAATTTGACTTGCCGATACGCCTAAATGAATGGTCGGTATTTGTTCTATGCCTTGTCTTTCATAGGAGCGGTGGTCAACTTTTTCCTGTATACTGTTTTCTCCAAGATATTTGTTTGTAACATCTGCCCACGACTTTCGCCACTGCTCTGCTTTATCTTGCTCGTTCCAATCTACTGTATCTATTTTTCTTGTTTTGTAATTACCATTTTTGAGTTTTACTTTTTCTCCGTTTTCATCAAGGATATATTCTTTTTTTGATTTTGCTCCCCATGTTGTATCTTCATTTAACGGTCGCATGGTAAGTAAGATATGACAATGAGGGTTTCCGTCATTTTTATCATGTAATGCAATATCGGCACACATACCGACTTTCACAAAATT
>NZ_KV821206.1:66012-70173 GCF_001815585.1 Anaerococcus sp. HMSC075B03 | reverse complement strand
ACCGACTTTCACAAAATTTTCTTTTACATACTCTAGCACAAGTTCTATCCGTTTTCCCCTATTTAATTCTTTGGGTAAGGCAATTTCAATTTCTCTTGCAAGATGTGAATTTTTACTTTTTTCTATTTTCTCGACACTGTTCCATAAGACAGAACGATTTACAAATTCCTGCGGTGCATTTTGTGGTAGTAGAATTTCTGTATATGCTATTCCGCCTTTTCTTGTAAAGTCGTGGACTATTCCGTCATACTCATTTTTTATCTTTTCGCCACTTCAATAGGCGGAAGCTGCCACTGCACTTTTGCCTTTGCCTCTTGAGATAATCTTTATACAAAGATGATATATCGCCATAAAAAACCTCCTCTCTTTTTTGATGTGGGTACGGTGGCGATGATAAAGACTTCCTAAAAAAATCGGATAGCTTTTATCGGTTTTCTTTTTGGAAGTACACAAGGGGTAGGAAATTTATTTCCGTAGGGGAGTGTAGCTCCCCTGTATCAGCGTTAGCTGATATGCTCTCTGCTAAGAGCCTTTGGAGAACGCACACACCCTTTAGGGTGTATAAGTGCGCCCTTGTAAACAAGGTACTATTCCTCTGCGTTCTTTTTTTCCTCTTGGTTTTCTGTATTTTGATTTTCGCTTTGTCCTCGTTTCTCTATGATTTTTAAGATTTTTTGATTAACTATTTCTTTGATATTTGAGAATGTGATGAGCTGATAAAATTTATCTTTGGTAAAATCCTTGCTTTAAGTAAAGATACTTTCAAAGACTCCTCCTTTTTCATAAAGGCGTCTATCTCTCTTTTTGCGTTCTTCCTGTTTCTGTTTACTGATTAGCTTTTTTCTTTTGTTTTTTAACTGCTTGATTTCTTCTTCTGCCATTAAAATTTTTTCATCTATGTTTTTCATTTTCTGTTTCCCTCTCTTTCAAATTTTGAGCAAAGAAAAAACAGTAAACCGATTTGATTTACTGTTCTTATGGTATCTCTTATCAAATTATTAAATTGTTTATGCAACTCTAAATTTATCTTCCTAAAAAGCCAACAAACAAAGCTTGAATTGTAGCTATAATTGGTACAAGAAAAAATGGAACTAATAAAAAATGTTCTCGAATTGCCAAATGTTTCATCCAATTATTAAACTCATAATCTTTGTGTCCCTCTGTTCCCGGAATAACTATCTTTTCTTTATATTTTCCTTGAAATAAGAGACAATCCAATAACAAAAAATCTCCTATATTTAATATACTCCACTGAATGTATCCCATCCAAAATATATTCCAAAAGCCAACGACTCCTGAATGTAAAATACTTATTGTTGAATAAATAAAACAAACTCCCACAATAACGATAGTAAGTGTCATGTTTATCTTTTTCTCTTGCTTTGTCATTTGTTTCGGAGCTGTTTTTTGGATAGCCTTTGGATAAGAATCTAAAAAGAATCTTGGATTAATAAGTACCAAAGAAGCCACTGCACCGTTAAAAATAGCTGCTATAGCAATTCCGACAAGAATTGCCTGTATTAAATCCATAAAATCATCTCCCTTTTGCTTTTAAATTCATATTACTTTGTAAATAATAATTTAATATTACTTTTTATATGCAATCATTACACCAACTGGTGCAAGACCTCCATTTACCAATTTCATTTCAGCTACTGAAAATCCATATTCATGGGTAAATTCTTCAAATTCCTTTTTATCCCATTCTTGATACATCTTAAATCCTAAAATAGACATCAACCTTTTTATAAGTTTTCTTTGTTTTCCCTCTTTCCATAGAAAAGTGGGGGCGAACAAAGTCCCATTAGGTTTTAACACCCTATATATTTCTTTCATTGCCTTGTCAGGCTCGGGCATAATATGAAGTGCATTAGCTATTACTACACAATCAAATTTCTCATCTGTATAAATCAATGAAGTAGCATCAGCTATTTCAAAGACAAGGTTCTCGTATTCTCCATGTTTTCTTGCTTCAAAAATCATTTGTTTAGAAAAATCAGTTGCAATCCAACTTTTCGTATATTTTGAAAGGTTAAAGGATAATTGACCTGAACCACAAGCAAGTTCAAGTACATTCATATCCTTACTCAAATAGGGGTTTATGTATCCGCAAACTTTATCATAAACACCTTTATCCTTCTTCATAAAAGGAGCATACAACTTGGCGAATTTATCCCAAAATTTTTTGTTACTCTTATCACTCATCAGCAAAACTCCTCCCAACAACAAATTTTAAACTCTCTCTGCTTTTAGCATTTCACATTATTCCTTAAAGATGAAAGCTAATTGCAAGTTAGTCTAAATTAACTAATGATATTTTACCATTTTTAAGTCATTTTTCTATGCCCGCTTTTCATAGCACTTGACAGTTACCTATAAAATTAAAGTAAACATCGACTTGTTGTTTTCTTTCTTTTCCTTTTCTTCTCCCTGTTGCTTCATGGACTACAACTTTTTCTATATACTCATTTATCCTTGGTACTGTCAGTTCCTCAATATCTATATATTTCTCTATCATTTTTAGGAATTTATCGGTATCAATTTTTCTCTGATGATAGCTTTCTATTTCATTTTCAAAATACTGTATTTGCTTTTCTAAGTCTTGTTGCTCCGTATCATAGGTATTAAATAATCTATCAAAGTGTTTTACAGGAATTTTTCCAAGTGCGTGGTCTTCGTGTAGCTTTGTAATGAGGGTTGTTAGTTCTTCATTTCTTGATAACAGTTTTTCTAACTTTTCTTTATCCCCTTGATACTTTTCTTCTCTTTTTTCATCGGATAACTTGTTCATCACTTTTAGAAACTCTTGCTTATCTTCTTTTGCAAAGTCTGTGATTTCTTTGATGGATTTTAAGAGAATTTCATTGACTGTTTTTACTTTGATGTAGTGCATACTGCAAGTGCCTTTTCTGTGTCTGTAATGTTGGCATACGAAACAATAATCACAATCATATTTCTTTTCTTTATGTTCTGCCGGCTCTCTGTAACTTAACTTTCCTCCACAATCTGAACAGATTAAAAGTCCTGTAAATGGGTGTGATGTTGTTCCATACTTTGGACTTCTTCTTACTGTTTTTCTTAATATTTGTGCGTTATTCCATGTTTCTTCATCAATGATAGCTTCATGGGTATTTTTGAAGATAATAAGTTCATCTGCTTTTGCCTTTCTGCGTTTCTTGGTTTTGTAGTCTACACTAATTGTCTTTCCCAATACAGTATGTCCCATATATTCTTGCTTTTCTAAAATATATCCTACTGTGGTCGGTGTCCAAAAATATGGGTCTTCTATTCCTCTTTTCTTGGAACTGTGGTTATTTTCGGGATAATGTATTTCTGCATAGGCTGACGGTATAAGGACTTTATCTTTAGTTAGTATATCTGCTATCTGTGTTACTCCATATCCCTCTATTACAAGCCTGTAAATGCGTTTTACGACCTTTGCACTCTCTTTATCGACAAGTAACTCCTGTTTGTTCTTTGGGTTTCTAAAATAGCCGTATGGAACGCTTGGTGATACTCTTTTACCTTCTTCCATTCTTGCTCTAAAGATGGATTGTATTTTTCTTGAGGTATCTCTTGCATACCATTCGTTCATAATGTTTAGAAATGGTGTAAAGTCGCTTTCTGCTTGTTTCTCGCTATCTATTCCGTTGTTGATGGCAATAAACCTTACTCCCTTTTCTTTGAACAGTATTTCGGTGTAAAAGCCTACTTTGAGGTAATCTCTGCCAAACCTACTCATATCTTTTACTATCACAGTAGATACTTTGTTTTCTTCTACTGCTTTTATCATCTTTTGAAATCCCTCTCTATCAAAGGTTGTTCCGCTTACTCCGTCATCGGTATAGTGATAGATATTTACAAAGCCGTTTCTTTTCGCATAGCTTTCAAGCAGCTGCTTTTGATTGGTGATGGAATTGCTTTCTCCTTGCATTTCATCATCTCGACTTAAACCCCCGTAAAGGGCTGTTTGTCCTGTTCTTTTCGTATTTGACATGAGAATTACCTCCTTTCCAAGTTTTTATTATTTTCTCTGTCCTTATAAGGCTAATCCTTTTGGCACAATCATCCATAAAACTAGTGTGATAACACGAAAAAGTTTGTAAAACAAACGTGTTTTAGTGTGAGTGAAACGAACGCATGGAGAGATCCCATGAGATT
>NZ_KV821206.1:56876-65912 GCF_001815585.1 Anaerococcus sp. HMSC075B03 | reverse complement strand
AAATCAACGGTTGTTTATCTGGTCGAAATGAGTAATTTTTTAGTTTGTCAACAATCTGACGAGATACTTATTTTATCTCGTTTTTTTATTGCGAAAAATTAGTTTGTAAAATCATATAAATTTTTCAAAATAAATTTTTATTTTTTATCTAAAAAATATTTTAAACCAGCGTAAATTTTTAATCAGCTTTTAGCAAATGATTTTAAAAATATCACTTTTATTGAAATTAATTTCGTAAAATTTAAAAATCATATATTGGAAAACGGGAAAACGAATTTTGTGGATTTGTTTTGTGAAAGTTATTTCAAAATAAATTAAAATCTTGAAATTATATTTACGATGTAATATACTGTAACCATCAAGGAGGTAGATATGGCTGATATAGAGGAAATAAGTTCTATTAAAGGGAAATTAATAGTGTCATGTCAAGCCTTGCCAGATGAGCCTTTACATTCATCATTTATAATGGGAAAGATGGCAAAAGCTGCTAAGCAAGGTGGAGCAAAGGGTATCAGAGCTAATACGAGTGAAGATATTAAAGAAATAAAAAATGAAGTTGATTTGCCAGTTATTGGTATTGTAAAAAAAGATTATGAAAATTCTAAAGTTTATATTACACCAACTATGAAAGAAGTTGATGATTTGATTTCATCTAAGGCAGAAATAATTGCTATGGATGCTACTAAAGATTTAAGACCTGGTGGAATTGGAATTGATGAATTTTTTAAGGAAGTTAAGAAAAAATATCCTAATCAATTATTTATGGCTGATTGTTCTACTGTTGATGAGGCTATAAATGCTGACAAACTTGGCTTTGATTTTATTGGAACAACTTTGGTTGGATATACTGACCAATCTAAAAATGATAAAATCGAAGAAAATGATTTCAAAATTCTTAGAGATATTTTAAAAAATGTAAATAACAAAGTAATTGCTGAGGGAAATATTAATACACCTGAAAAAGCTAAGAGAGTTCTTGAGCTTGGTGCTTACAGTGTAGTTGTTGGTTCAATTATTACTAGACCACAAGTTATAACTAAAAATTTTGCTGAAAAAATTAATGAATTAGAAAAATAAAAAATAAAAATATAAAGGAAGGGAAAAATTATGAGAAATTTAGACAAATATAAGGGAGTTATTCCAGCATTTTATGCTTGCTACGATGAAAATGGAGAAATTAGTCCAGAAAAAGTAAGAGAGCTTACAAAATATCACATAGAAAAAGGTGTGAAGGGTGTTTATGTAAATGGTTCTTCTGGAGAATGTATTTACCAAAGTGTTGAAGATAAAAAAATTGTTCTTGAAAATGTAATGAAAGAAGCTAAGGGAAAACTTACTGTTATAGCTCACGTGGCTTGCAACAATACAAAAGATTCTATGGAGCTTGCAGCTCATGCAGAAAGTTTGGGAGTTGATGCTATTGCAGCTATTCCTCCAATTTATTTTAGACTTCCAGAATATTCTATTGCGTCATACTGGAATGATATTTCTTCTGCTGCACCAAATACTGATTTTGTAATTTACAATATTCCACAACTTGCTGGAGTTGCTTTGACAGGTTCATTATTTGCTGAGATGAGAAAAAATCCTAATGTAATTGGTGTTAAAAATTCTTCAATGCCAGTTCAAGATATTCAAATGTTTAAACAAGCTGCTGGAGATGATTACATAATTTTCAATGGTCCAGATGAACAATTTATTTCTGGAAGACTTATTGGAGCTGAGGGAGCAATCGGTGGAACTTATGGTGTAATGCCAGAATTAATTTTAAAAATGGATGAATGTCTAAAAAATAAAGATTTAGAAAAGGCCCGCGAAATTCAATATGATGTTGATGCAATAATTTATAAAATGTGCGAAGCTCGTGCAAATTTATATGCAGTAATCAAGGCTATTTTAAAAATAAATGAAAACTTAGATCTTGGTGGAGTTAGAAAACCATTAGAAAATTTGGTTGATTCTGATATGGAAGTTGTAAATGAAGCAGCTAAAATGATAAATGATGCAAAAAATAAATATTTAGGCTAAGGAGAAATAAAATGCAGGGATTTACAAAAATTGATTTAGCAATATTAATTGTATATTTGGCAGCAGTATTGTTTGCAGGTCTTCATTTTTCTAAAAAAGAAATGAAGGGCAAAGAATATTTTAAAGGCGATGGAACAGTGCCTTGGTGGGTAACTTCAGTTTCTATTTTTGCAACACTTTTAAGTCCGATTTCCTTTCTTTCTCTTGCAGGAAATTCTTATGCAGGAACTTGGATTATGTGGTTTGCACAACTTGGAATGCTTGTAGCAATTCCGTTTACTATAAAATTTTTCTTGCCAATTTATAGTAAACTTGATATAGACACAGCTTATCACTATCTAGAATTAAGATTTGATAGCAAGGGCCTAAGAATTCTTGGTGCTATTATGTTTATAATTTACCAAGTTGGTCGTATGTCAATTATAATGTATCTTCCATGTATGGTTTTATCAAAACTTATGGGAATAAATGTAAATATTTTGATTATAATCATGGGAGTTATAGCAATAATTTACTCATATACTGGTGGACTAAAATCAGTTTTGTGGACAGATTTTATCCAAGGATCAGTTTTACTTCTTGGAGTAACTTTTGGACTATTTTATTTAATGGCAAATATTAATGGTGGATTTGGAGCAGTTGCAAACGAGCTTTTCACAAATCACAAATTTTTAGCAGTAAACGAACCAATATTTGATGCAAATATATTTAAGGATTCAATATTTTTACTAATATTTGGAGCAGGCTTAAACACAATTGGCTCTTATGTTTCAAGTCAAGATATTGTACAAAGATTTACAACAACAACTGATACAAAAAAATTAAACAAAATGATGATAACAAATGGTTGTCTATCAATTTTTATAGCAACAGTATTTTATCTAATAGGAACAGGACTTTACGTATTTTATAAAGTTCAAGCAAATCCATTGCCACCAGCAGCACAACAAGATCAAATTTTTGCATCTTGGATTGCTTTTGAGCTACCAGTAGGATTTACAGGAATTTTACTTGCAGCAATTTATGCAGCAAGCCAATCAACACTTTCAACAGGATTAAATTCAGTTGCATCAAGCTGGGCTTTGGATATTCAAGCAAGCTTAAATAAAGATTTAAGTTTTGAAAAACAAACAAAAATCGGTCAAAGAGTTTCATTAATAGTAGGAATTTTTGCAATAATCGTTTCAATGATTTTGGCAAATGGAGATATAAAATCAGCTTATGAATGGTTTAATGGATTTATGGGACTTGTTTTGGGAATACTTGTAGGAACATTTATACTTGGAGCATTTACAAAAACTGCAAATAAATTCGGAGCAACACTAGCCTTTATTGCAGCAAGCGGTGTTATGATTTATGTAAAATATTTCGTAGATCCAGCAAAAATTTCTTTCTGGTCATATTCAATTATATCAATAGTAGTATCTTTGGTAGTAGGACTTGTCGCATCAGCAATTTACAATAAAGTAAAGGGAAAAGAAACTACACTACCAAAAAATACAACAATTTATAATTAAGATTTGGGGTTTGAAATGATATTTGGAAATATAAAAAATTTAGATGAATTTTCATATCTAAGTGAAAAAATTAAAGAATGTTTTGATTTTTATAAAAATAATGATATGAAAAAAATGGAAAAAGGGACTCATCCTATAAAAGGCGAAGAACTTTTTGTAAATATCGTAGAATATGAAACAACTACTCCTGAAAATAGATTTTGGGAAGCTCATAAAGATTATCTCGACCTTCATCTTATGCTTGATGGAAGTGAACAAATTGATTTAAATTTTATAGATAATATGAAGTTGGGTTCTTATAAAAAAGAAGATGATTATCAAGCAATGGAAGGCGAAAAAAATTCATCAGTAATTTTAACTGAGGGAGATTTTCTAATTTGTTATCCTAACGATGGTCATATGACAGCCATAAAAGTTAAAAATCCGCAAAAAATTAAAAAAGCAATTTTTAAAATCAAATTATAGGATATAATAGAGGCAGTGTGATGAGCATTTGCCTCTTATTTTTTAAAAGGAGATATTATGAAAAAATATATAAGCATAGATATTGGCGGAACAGCTATAAAATATGGACTAATTGATGATAAGGCAAATATTTTAGAAAATTATGAAATTGAAACAAATGCCCAAAAAGGCGGAGACCATATCCTAAACGAAGTTATAAAAATCGTAGAAAATTTTGTAAAGAAAAATCAAAATGACCAAATAATGGGAGTTTGTATTTCAACAGCAGGCGTAGTTGATACGAAAAACGGCTCAATTTATCACGCATCAGATTTAATTCCTAATTATATTGGAATAAATTTTAAAAAGGCAATCAAAGAAAAATTTGATCTTTCTTGTCAGGTTGAAAATGATGTGAATTGTGCAGGATATGCAGAATACAAGTCTGGAGCATCAAAGGACAGCTCAGTTTGTCTTACTCTTACAATTGGAACAGGAATTGGAGGATGTGGAATAATTGATGGGAAAATAATCCACGGGGCAAATGGTTCAGCTTTTGAAGTTGGATATATTAATATTAGAAATGATAAATTTGAAAATCTAGGTTCAGCAAAAACTTTGGTTGAAAAAGTTGCTAAAGAAAAAAATGAAGATATATCATCTTGGAATGGAAAAAAAGTTTTTGAAAATGCAAAAAAAGGCGATGAAATTTGCATAAAAGCAATTGATGAAATGTGTGATGTTTTGGGACTTGGAATTGCAAATTTATCTTATATGTTAAATCCTGATACAGTCGTACTAGGCGGTGGAATTATGGCGCAAGAAAAATATTTGAAAAAAAGAATTGAAGAAAAAATTTCCCAATATTTGGAAAAAAGGTTTTTCGACAATATGACTTTAAAATTTGCCAAACACCAAAACCAAGCAGGAATCTTGGGAGCTTATTATAATTTTAGAGATTTGGAAGAAGAAAAATAGGAGAATATTTTGGACTATTATAATAAATCCGTTGTAGAAATAATAGAATCAAATTACGAAAATTTTACAGAAGTTGAAAAAAATATAGCAGATTTTTTCATTCACAATAATAAAAGAGAAGATTTTTCTAGCAAAACCATAGCAGAAAAATTATTTGTATCTCAAGCCTCCCTTTCAAGATTTGCACAAAAATGTGGATTTAGAGGATACAGAGAATTTGTTTACCAATATGGAGAAGATTTTGTAGAAAAAAATGAAGATATAAATGGAAATGTAAGCCAAGTTTTAAATACTTACCAAGAATTATTGAACAAAACCTACAGCCTAATCGATGAAAGTCAAATTAAAAAAGTAATAAAATATATAAGCAAGGCTCACAGAGTTGTAGCTTGCGGAAAAGGCTCATCAGGACTTGCAGCAAACGAAATGGAACTTAGATTTATGAGAATTGGAGTAAATATAGATTCCATAACAGATTCTGATCAAATGAAAATGAGAGGAGCTTTTCACGATGAAGATTCTCTAATTTTTGGACTTAGTATTAGTGGCAATACAAGCGAAGTTTTGCTTTTTTTATCACAAGCACACAACAAAAATGCAAAAACAGTTCTTATAACTTCACAAGTTAGAGATTTGTATAAGGATTATTGCGATGAAGTAATCCTTGTTCCATCACTCAAACATTTAAACTATGGAAATGCAATAAGCCCACAATTTCCAATTTCTATTATGGTTGATATTTTATATTCCTACTTTGTAAAAGAAGATAAAAATATAAAAGAAAAACTTCATGGGGATACATTAAAAGCCTTAGGGACTGAATAATTTGTAAAATATTTAACGCATAAATTTCTTGACATTTTTCATTTTAAAAATATCCTAAATATAGGAGATTAAAATGATAAGAGAAAAAATTATAGAAAATGTAGGTATTATTTACCTTGATAGACCAGAAATAATCAATTCCTTGAATATGGAAATGGTAAAAAATATAGAAAAGATTTTGAAAAAATGGGAAGATGACAAAAAAATAAAGGCTATATTATTTGATTCACTTTGCCAAAAAGGATTTTGCGCAGGCGGAGATTTAAAAGCAATTTATTACGATTACCTTTTAAATGATAAATGCCAAAACAAAGACGAATTTTATGAAGAAGAATTTGTTTTAGATAGGTACGTAAAAGATTACAAAAAACCAATTATAAGCCATTATTTTGGCATAGTTATGGGTGGAGGAATAGGACTTACCGTAAATTCAGATTTTATAATTGCGGACGAAAGCGTAAATTGGGCGATGCCAGAAACAAGATTAGGTTTTGTTCCAGACGTTGGAGTTTGCAAACATATTTCAAAACTTCCCCAAGCCCTTGGACAATATCTAGGTCTTTGTGGCGAAAGTTTATCATCATCAGATTTAATAAAATATGATTTGGCAGATATTTATGTAAAATCAGAAAATTACGATAAAATTTTAAATATTTTATTTTCCCTATCAAAAAAATATGATGGAGAAAAATTAATAGAAGAATTAAAAAAACAAACACAAAAATATAAGGCATTAGAAGGTAATTCAAAAATTTCAAAAAATAAAGAAAAAATAGAAAAATACTTTTCTCATTCAAGCATAGAAGAAATTATAAAAAGTTTAGAAGAAAATAAAGATGATGATTTTGCCAAAAAAACCTTAGAGAATTTAAAAGAAAGAAATCTTTTTATGCTTTTTTTACAATTTGAAAAATATTTTATTTGCAAAAACCTAACTAAAGACCAAGTTTTTGACCTTGACCTAAAAATTTTAAAATACGCAAGAAAAACAGGAACAATGAAAGAAGGAATAAGGTCATTAATAATAGACAAAGAAAGTGCAAATTGGAAAGAAAAATCACTAGATCAAGTTTCGGTAGAAAAAATAAAAGACTTATTGGGAATAGAAAAATTATATAAAGAAAGATAAACTTAGGATAAAACCTAGGTTTATTTTTTTGAACTTTTCTAAGTTGATTTAAAAAAATATAAGTTATATACTAATAAAAATACTAAAAAGGAGAAAATATGGACGTATTATTAGTAATTGATTTGCAAAATGATTTTGTAGATGGAGCGCTAGGAAACAAAGGCAATGATAAGATAGTAAAACCAATAGAAAGCTTGGTAGAAAATTTTAATGGAGAAGTAATTTTCACAAGAGATACACACGATGAAAATTATTTAGAAAGCCTAGAAGGAACTCATCTTCCAGTAAAACATTGCATAAAAAATTCAAAAGGTTGGCAAATAAAAATTGATACAAAAAATCACAAAATAATTGACAAACCATCATTTGGTTCTTATGAGCTTGTAGAATATTTAAAGAAATTAAATGAAAAAGAAAAAATCGAAAATATTTATATGGTAGGAATTTGCACAGACATTTGCGTGCTTTCAAATGCCATACTCATAAAAAACGCCCTATTAAATACAGAAGTAACAGTAATAGAAGATTTGTGCAAGGCAACAAACGAAAAAAATCACAAAATAGCCTTAGAAGCCATGAAGTCTTGCCAGGTAAATATTTTAAATTCAAAAGAAAAATAATTTTAATAAGCGTATAGTAATTATAATAAATTTAAAATATTAGGATCTCAATTATAGGTGGTAAATATGAAAATAAAAAATATTAATACAGCTGAATATTATTGTTTACAAGGAGAAAACCAATTTTTTGATAGAAAAAGTGCAAGAATTAAACCTATAGATATTTTGAAACATTTAGTAGCATTTGCTAATTTTGAGGGAGAAAATTAGTTATTGGTATTTTGATGATAGGGTACTATACAGAAAAGTAGGGAAAATGGGGACAAAAAAAGAAGAATATTTAAGTAAAAAAAGAGCTGTAGAGCTTTGGGATAAAGGTATTATAAATGAATTTGAAGTAGGGACTTTTAAAGGTTTGCAGCAAATACACAAATATATTTTCCAAGACGTGTTTAGCTTTGCTGGAAAAATAAGAAGCGTTAATTTGGCAAAAGGCAATTTTAGATTTGCTCCTTTGTTATTTTTGGAAGACAATCTAAAAACAATAGAGAAAATGCCAGAAAATGAATTTGACGAAATTGTTGAGAAATATGTGGAAATGAATGTTGCGCATCCGTTTAGAGATGGAAATGGCAGAGCAACAAGGATTTGGTTAGATTTAATACTTAAAAAAAATCTTAAAAAGTGTGTAGATTGGCAAAAAATAGATAAAATGCCTTATTTACAGGCTATGGAAAGATCCCCTGTAAATTCTTTAGAATTAAAGCGTTTAATTAAAAATGCTCTTACAGAAGATACAGAAAATAGAGATGTTTATATGAAAGGGATTGAACGTTCTTATGAATATGAAGAGCAAAACGATGTTGACATTTATGATATAAAATAATTAAAAAGAGAAATCTACAATTAAATAAGTGGTAAGAAAAGTTAAGAAAAAGTTTTGAAATTAAAAAAATTATTGTATTTTTTACTTTTTTATTGTTATACAATCTTGAGATTTCAATAAATGGTAAGAAGCGGTAAGAAATTTGATTCGATTCATTGATTTTAAAATTTCTGATTATAAGATAATTAGTTATATAATAATTCTATATACCTACTTTTTATTAATATAATTATAATATAATCTTACTTGGGAAATTATATAAGTTTTGAGATTGCAAGATTTGTAGTCAAAAAAGTCCCTATTCTCAATCAAATATATTTTGAAATCTTGAAAAACAAGTCCTTTGTGATATAATTTAGGTAAGAGAAGAAAACTCTTGTCAAAAAACCCTTGATTAATTCAAGGAATTGAGGTTAACAATGTGGAATCACCACAAAAAAAGACAGTAGGTCGGAACTACTGTCTTTTTATTTACTTGTTTTCGGAATAATATTTTTTTACAAAAAATAATATCAAACCAACCAACAAGGGAAAAATAAAATTTTCCATTACGGATGTGATCAATCCAATCACCACCTTTCACCTATTAAGTAATAGGCAAAATTATTATATCACAATAAATAAATGAAAATCATTAGCCTTGAAAAACAAGTCCTTTGTGATATAATT
>NZ_KV821206.1:38020-56776 GCF_001815585.1 Anaerococcus sp. HMSC075B03 | reverse complement strand
AAACTCTTGTCAAAAAACCCTTGATTAATTTCAAGGAATACGGATGTGAAAAATGTGGAATCACCACAAAAAAAAGACAGTAGGTCGCAACTACTGTCTTTTTATTTACTTGTTTTCGGAATAATATTTTTTTACAAAAAATAATATCAAACCAACCAACAAGGGAAAAATAAAATTTTCCAATATTGAGGTTAACAATTTCATCACCTCTTTTCACCTATTAAGTAATAGGCAAAATTATTATATCACAATGAGATTTTTATTTTGAAATTATAAATTAAAAAGTTAAATATTTATTCAAATTAGATTAAACTTGTAAAAATATGGCATTTATTTGTGAAAAAATTTGTGGATTGAAGAATTTTTTTCCATATTGTATAATAAAATCAATATTATTTTGAGGAGATTAATGATGAAAAATAAAGTGAAAATAATAGTAGGAATTCTTTCTTTGGGATTGATTTTTGGGGGATGTAAAAATGAAAATAGTAAGGAAAATCCTTCATCAGATCCTACAATTGCTTATTCTAATAAGAATTCAAATAAATCAAACGAAGAAAAAAATAAAAAATCTGATGTTGACAAAAAAGACCAAGGAAAAGTTGTTGATGGGTCAATAAATTCTGAAATTTTAAAACAAAATTGGAAATACAAAGTTTATTTGCCAAATGGCTATGATGAAAAAAGCGATGAAAAATATCCAGTTTTGTATATGCTCCACGGTTTTGGCGGAAATTCTTCTTCAATTCTTGAAAAATCAAATACAAAAGATATGCTAGATAAAATTATGAAAGATAAAGAAAACAAAATGATTGTTGTCTTTGCTGACGGATTTTCTTCATTTTTCGTTGATAGCGACTATGATAAAAAAATGGAATCAGCTATAAAAGAGGAACTTATAAAAGAAATTGATGGAAAATATAAAACAGATGCAAACAAAACAAAAAGAGCAATCGGAGGATTTTCTGTAGGTGGCTACGGGGCAGCAAGCCTTTCACTAAGAAATCCAGATTTGTTTTCAAAAGCTCTTTTGATTTCCCCAACACTTTGGGACAAACTTGATGAAGATAGCCTAATTAGAAGAAATTATATGGCGTTTTCAGATGGAAAGCAAATGTGGTCTGATGAAGTTTATAAAGAAAAATTTCCTTCAAATTTTATAAATGAAAATACAAAAGATATTAATTTTTATATTAGAGCAAGCGAAGGCGATTCAAAAATAAACATTGAAGATATAGAAAAATTCAACAAAGACTTAGAAAAATCTGAAATAAATACACAATTCAAAAAAGACGGCAAAGAATTCGACCACGATTGGGATTATTGGAATAAAATTACAGAAGAATCTTATATGTGGGTTCTGGAACAATTTAATAAATGATTTTAAAAAATTCTCTTGATTTGAAAAAATTAAGAGAATTTTTTTATTTGAAAAATTTTTCAAAATAGTATTTTATTACAAATAAAATCATCAAAATTTTAAATTTATATTAATCATTTATTTAAATAATATATCTAAAAAAGATTGACTAAAAACTATAAAGTTATATAATTAATTATAATTAGAAGTGTGTAAAAATTAGGAAATTTCAACTTTTAATTTTAAAAATTATAACTAATTTCTTTAATTGATTATACTGAAAAAATTAGATTTCAAAGCTAATTAAAGAAGAAAAAATATTAATTATAAACAAAAATCAAATTTTCAAAAAGGAGTTATTATGAAAAAGATTTTAAGAAAAATGATGTCATTTGTTATGGCTGTTTTTATGGTTTTACAAGTGATGTTGCCAGCTTTTTCAACCACATCAAAAGCTGAAGAAGAAAAACCAAATTCTATAAAGGGATTAGAGGAGATGAAAGATGATTCCGATGTCTATTTTTCAATCCTAAAATCACAGGAAATTTATGACAAAAGCAAAAAGAAAAAAGACGAAAATAAATTTTCTATAGCAATTTCTATGCCCGATACCACTTCGCAATTTAGGCTTATAAAAAGAAATGACCTAAAATTGTATGAAGATGGATATTTCGATACAAACGAAAAGGCAAGCAAGGAATATTGGCGAGTAAAAGATATGCTAAATTCCCAAGGTCTTGACCTTGATTTGGAAATCATAAAAGAAGACCAAGGCTATAAAATTGTAACAAAAGACCAATTAGAAAAGCTTGAAGAAGACGAAAATAAGAATATTTACGGTCAAAATTATTCCTACATAGATTTGAAAATAATGGATGATTTTGATTTTAATGAAAAAGGAATTCAAAAATTATTTGATGAAGATAAATTATTATTTAATCTAGAATTTATCAAATACACAAGCCTAGATCCTGATTTCGAACTATACGAAAAAGACGAAAAGGGAAATTTAAAAATCAAAAACCAAGGGGATCTTTTTGCCCTAATTCGTGAAGATAAAATAAAATTATATAATACAAACTCCTTAGAAGAAGATTACAATAAATTAAAAGCTTACAAAGAAGAAAAACAATCTGAACAACAAAAGGCTCAAGATAAAAAAGAGCAAGAAAATGCTCCAAGCCAAAGCCAAGAAGAAAAAGTACAAGATGAAAAATCTTCTTCTAATAAAGAAAATCTTTCACAAGATAAAAAAGAACAAAACAACAAAGAAGATACAAAAGAAAACAAGGAAAGCAATACAGAAGTTCAAGTAGAATCAAAGGAAAATACAAAAGAGAACACAGAAAATAAAGATAAAAAAGATTCTACACAAGAACCAAAAAAAGAAGAACAAACAAAAAAAGAAGAACAAAAAGAAGAATCTTCACAAAAAACTCAAACACAAGAAAAAAGTGAAGATAAAAAAGAAAAGAAAACCACAGAGAAAAAAGGCTTGATGCCTAAACTTAGAATGTTATTTTTAGGTCAAGGCGAACCAGCAAAACCAAAGCTAGCTAAATTAGAAGCAAATGCCTTAGCCGATAAAAAGTTTACCATAAGAACACGTTTTGATACATCAAATGCTGGTGGACCAATAAAAGAAGGTCAATACTTTATAATTCATTTAGATAAAAAATTAAAAGTAAATGATCAATCAAGTCTAAAACCAATAGAATACAATGGAAAAGTTATTGCGACACCATCATATAATGGAACAGATAAGACAATAACTTACAAAATAACAAGGGATATCACAGAGAAGATCCAAGTCCAACTAAAAATCCCAGTAGACTACGACACATCAAATATAACTGATGATAGCTTTGATACTGATGGTTTAATGACTATCACAAACAGTGTGTCAGGACTTGGAGTAAAAGATCCAAAGAATCTTGTCCCACAAAAAATTGACAAAAATGGAAACCCTGCTGGATCAATCATAGAACCAGACAGAGATGATGTAATAAAAGTCATTGACGATAAAAATGGAAATTACCAAGTCCCAATTGATATTACAGGAGATCCTGTTGTAGAAAATGGAGAAATGGTTGGAATCAACTGGAACATGAGAGTTCACGCTGACCAATCATTAAGCGCACTTGGTTTTGTGGCAAACTTTACAACAGTAGAAGGATCTGGACTTGGAGAAATTGAAAGTGTATTATTAAATGGCGAAAAAGTTGAAGCTACTAATCAACTTGAAAATGCTTTGGGAATAGTAAATTCAAAACACCATAAAGTTACAGAAAACATTCAAGATGCTTCCTATAGCTTCTATACACCAGTAACAAATAAACAAGAAAAATACATGGTTGATGTATCAGTTTTCTTAAAATCAAAAGGAAAGACTGGTGCTGTAAGATTTGTCCTTGACCAAGGCTGGCCAAAAGAAAAAATTGAAGAAGCGACTCCTACAAGAGTTGGAATAAATAACAGAACTACCATTCAAGGTAAGTTTTTGGCAAATGATAAAGCACAGTGGACAATCACAGATGCCATCTCATCTGGAGATGAAGAAAATGGAGGTATGCCTCTAGCAGACAGAAAACTTGACGGTGATCAAACTGTTACAAGTGGTAAGAGTGCAGTTTATGGATTAAATGCTGAAGGTAAAATGGTTCAAATCGGGGAAACTAAAGAAAATCTTTCGAAATTACCATCAAAAGAAAATGACCCATCTGGAAAACAAGCAGTTGGAAACATTGCAGTTTATAAATTAGATACACAACTAACTAATTCAGACAAACCAAGTAACTACAATATTTCAGGTGTAAGAATTTCTAAATTTAAAGACCTATACATCGACCAAGTTTGGAACTTCCCAGAAAAAGGCATGACTATGCCAAGACAAGACTTTATTGCAAAAGATAATGAAGGTAAAGAACTTGGTAAAGTTCATGTAGAAGAAGGAGATGCTGGACAAACAACAAGATTTGTCACAATTCCTAACGCAAGATATTGGGACATTGACGAAAAGACTCACGAAGCTTCTAAAAGAGAAAATAAAATTGAACAAAAATTCAAGGAAGATACTGTAGAAGTAGGTGACAAAACATACAAGTACAACGAAAATGCCAACTACTATCAAAGAGATACAAAAAGTCAATATATCCAAAACTCTGCTATTGATATAACTAAACCAAACCCTGTTACCTTTACAGTAGTAAAAGTTGATAGCAATGATCCAAGTAAAAAACTTGAAGGAGCAAAATTCAAATTACTTGGCGATAATCAACCATCAATAGTTACCGATGACCAAGGTAGAGCTACATTTAATAATGTACTTCCTGGAAGATACACTCTAATAGAAGAAAAAGCTCCAGATGGATACAAGCTTGACCAATCACAAAAAACAATCACCATAGCAGAAGATGGTACAATTAGTGTAAATGGTAGCAATATCCAACTAAGTGGAGGCAAAAATCATACAAAACTCGTTCAACACAACAGTTACCCTAACTGGCCAGACTACATGAACGCTATGCATTACGGCAAAATTAATGATAATGGCGAATTAGAATTCTATCTTTATCTTAAACCAGAAAGCAATAATGGTGGTGGCGGCACAAATAAAAATACAAGACTTAATATTTCTATACCAGGTGTGAACATTACAGATGTAAAAGCTTACGACGTATACCCAAGCTCTAGACAAACTGTTAAATACAGCATGGAAAAACAAATTGCCGATCAATATATACCTAACCTTGGAAATGATGTAATAAATGCTGCAAATAATAACAAGATTACAGGTACTCCAAGTAAACATGATCCTTACACAGGAAAAACAGGCTATCAAATCTACTTCCCACAAGAAAGATTTGAAAATGACTGGGGATTCTTAGTAAAAGTAAAAGCAAAGGTAGGAGACAAACAGTCTGTAAACTTAGACTACGATTGGTTGACAGATAAAGATACAGCAAACGAAACAAAACTTACTCAAAGCGTTATTTTAAATAAAACAAATGGACAAGGAGAAGGCGAAGAAAATCAAATTTTAGTAACAAACGAAGAATTTACAAAAAGTCCAATATCTGCAACTAAATTTGGCGATGAATTTGATGAAAAAGGAAATAGAAAAAGACTTCAAGGTGCAGAATTTGTCCTAAAAGATAGCACTGGAAGAACACTTGCCAACAAATTTACTGACGAAAAAGGTACAGCTAATTTCGGACAATATCCACCAGGAACATATAGACTAGAAGAAGTTCAAGCTCCAGACGGATATATAAAATCAAATATATATTTTGAAGTTGTCGTTGATGAACAAGGTCAAGTAAAATACAATGCAAGATTTGAAGACGGTATTGGTAAACCAGAAGCAGGACGAGATTACTATATAGAAAAAGGTGAAGAAACTGGAGGCTCAAACAAGGCTACAGTTACAAATGTTAACCAAAGACTTGAATATCTAGAAAACGAACCAGGAGATATTGGTGTACAAACAGGTGTATGGGAAGCCTATAGATATGAATCATTAAAATATCATGCTGACATCACTCTATCTGATTCATCTCCGAATACAAGATTTGAAATTCAATTTGATAGAAACCTTGACTTTACTCAATATTTTAGTGATTTTCCTAAGATTGTTATAAATGGAGAAGAAGTTGCCGATCCATACTTCGATTACAACACTAACCTATTGACTTACGTATTTAATGATAAGTCAAAAGGAGGACCAGCTACAGCTTCTATTAACCTTAGAGGTATAATTCCAGATAAATACTATGCCAAAGAAACAAGAAAAAATCCAAATTCATATCCATTTACTATCAAAGTAGCTCCTGGTGTAGCTGGTGTTGGTGGAAATGCTAATATGACTACAAATATACAAGCAGACTATGGACCATACGACTCAGGATCAGGAAATAGTAACCAATTCTATTACTTCAGAGATGTATACCAAAAAGAAGATGGAAACTGGTATGTAACAGTCATGGCTTATCTAAACCCTATGGGATTTTCTTATGGATCTAAGACAACACGATTCAATTGGATAACAACAGACTTCCAAGGCGATGTACAAATTGCTAGATGGAGTGGTAAGGGTTATAGACCTCTTTATAATTTAGAAGATGTGAAGGTATATGGAACTGATTTTGCATCATATAAGGAAGATGGAGTTTGGAAAAACCCTTATATGCCACCATCCCTAGGTGTAAGACCAGAACAAGACCCTAATATTTATCACTTATTAGCGCACCAAAGAATAGATCCTAATCAAGGGCTAAATATAAGAGAAAATGATGTAACAATAAATTATGATCCTAATCAAATTAAAACAGATCAAAGAATTGATAGAAATTCTCCTCTAAAGATTACGACACCGAAACCAAGAGATAACGGTGGCTATATAATAGAACAAACATTTAAGATTACTGATATAAAACAGTTCAACAAAAAATGGAGAGCCTTCCACATGACTGATGGTAATCTTGAATCAGCTTTCGCATCAAGGGCCAATGTCAACACAGCCAAAGGAGACCAATCAGGTGGAGAAATACCAAAATATTATAAAGAAGTAATTGGTTTAATAAACAACAAATACACTCCAGGTTCTTTTAAATTAACAAAATACGAAGAAGCAAATCAAGGAAAGAAACTTCCAAATGCAACTTTTGCATTGACAGATGAAAATGGCAAGACAATTTACAGGTCATCAGATGCAAACGGAGAAGTAAACTTTAAAGATATTGCACCAGGCAGATACACTCTAGAAGAAACTAGAGCGCCAGAAGGCTATCAGCTTACTAATAAAAAATGGCAAGTTACAATTTTAAATGACGGTAGCGTTAGAATTAGAGAAACATCTGTTACTGGCGCAGGTCAGCTATATACTGGTAATAATATTAATATACAAGTTTCCAATAAGCCAGCTGGACAAAAGTTCAGAGTCTACAAAAAAGACGGAGATGGTAGACCACTTCCTGGAGCAAAATTCAAGATATCTGATCCAGAAAATAAGGACTCAAACTTCCCAATATATGCAACATCAGATGAAAATGGTATTGTACAATTTAACGGTACTCCACAAGAAAAGAAAAACTACGTTCTTGAAGAAGTTGAGCCACCAACAGGTTATAACAAACTTAATAAAAAATGGGTTTTAAGAGTAGAAGAAGGTAAAGTAAAAATTTACAACTATTCTAAAAATACAGAAGGTGGACAAAAAGTTCAATCAATACTAGGTGCAGAAGGCGCAGAATGGGTTGATGTTAAAAACAGAAATACAGCAGGCTGGTCAAATTATGACAATAGATGGACAGGCTGGACAGGCAATAATAATGATGCTAGATTTATGGGTACAAGAATTGTAGCTATAAATAAAAAAGAAAATTACGTTATCCAAAGATACGTAATAAACCCAGAAGCAAGAAATATTGATAAAACAACTGCATCTATCCACAGACAATCAACACGTGATCCTAACATGGATTGGTTTGATATGAATAAATTTGATAAAAATAATGACATCAAAGTATTCAAGCTATACAAACCAGTCACAGGACTTATCTCTGATATAAGACTTACAAACTATAAGGCAGAAGATATTACATCTACAGTTACAAATACAGCTACTCAAGAAGCTGGAAGATACGGAGAACCAGATAGATTAAAATTTAATCTACCAGCTACAGATAAGCCGATAGTAATAGACATCAAAGTTCCATACAAAGATGCAAATGGCGGAGTAGGAACGGGAATGGACTGGGTGAACGGAAATCAAATTTATTGGAAAGCTGACTTCTACGAAACAGTATCCAATATCAAGACAACAGGTCCAACAACAGGAACAACAGGCACAATCCTAGGTTCTTATGTAGGAGAAGACTCTCTAGATGTAACAAACGACGCTAAAACTTATGGATTTAAGATTAAAAAAGTAAAAGAAGGAGAAACTGATAAAGCAATACCAGGAGCAGTCTTCAAATTAACAGGTCCAGACAATAGTCCAAATGAAAGATATATGACTACTGGAAGTGACGGTAAGATTTCTTTCAACGGTTTAAAACCAGGAAAATATAAATTAGAAGAAGAAAAACCAGCACCAGGTTATGAAAAGTCTAATACAACTTGGACAGTAAGAGTAGCAAGTGATGGAAAAGTATATATAAAAGACGATAATAAAGCTACTGATCCGAAAAACCCAAGTGTAACAGTATCTACAAATGCAAATACAGCTAGAAATAATCTAATGAGAAGATTACAAATGGCAGGAGCAAACACTGAGCTTGAGATCAGTGGAAATCTAGTAGATACACTAAATCCACTAAGAGCTGGAAATGGTTGGGAAGTTGTAGACAATGCAAGTTCAACTCAACCTACAAAGAGAGAAGATGCTTCCGATTCAGATTATGGACAGTTAATTGACACAAAGATTATTGAAATAGACAAAGAAAATAATAGATACAAACAAGTATTTATTTACAAACCAGGTGTAACTGCTAAACGTAATCGTAACATAAAATTCCACAGAGCTTATGAAAATTACAATATAAGTCCAAATGAAGTTACGACAAGAGTTTTCCAAGTACCTGATGGTACTAGCCTAGCTAATATAAATGAAAGCACAGATATAGATTCAATACCTGGAAAAACTGATATAAGTAATAATGTTAGATTTAAAGCAGAAGGTAGCAAGAAGATTCAAACTACAGATATTAACACTAGATACCCAGGCACTATCTTAATAGAAGTTGAAACAAATTATAATGAAAACCAAGCAATTGGTTTGGGTTCAAACTATGATTTTAATACAAGTTCTCAATCTGCATATGGTCACAAATGTTGGTTAGAAAAATCCTATGCAAACGAAGCAGGAGTTCCAGTAGTAAAAACAACTGTTAACTACACAATCACATTTTATGGAAATGGTGGAACATGGAAAATGGATCCAGTAACAGTTGAAGAAAATACTGAATACGAATTACCAGGATCATCATTTATACCACCAGATGGAAAAGAATTCGATGGATGGCTAGTAAATGGCGTGAATAAAAATCCTGGAGATAAAATAACTGTAACAAGTGATTTAACAATTCAAGCTCAATGGAGAAACAAAGCTCCAAAACAAGCAACTGTTTCTTTTAGACCTGGAGAAGGTTCTGGCACAATGGCAGAACAAAAAGTTAATATTGGTTCTGAATATACATTGCCACCTAACGGATTTACTCCACCAACGGGAAAAGAATTTAAAGCGTGGAATGTAAGCGAACAAGAAAAACAACCAGGCGATGTAATTACAATTAATGCTAATGTAACAATAAAAGCAGTTTGGAAAGAAAAAGCTCCAGAAACTCATAATGTAATAGTTGAACATCCAGACCAAGAAGGTGGAACTATTACTGCTGAACCAACTTCTGCAACAGCAGGTACAGAAATTAAATTAACAGTTACTCCAAAAGATAATTATAAAATCGTAAGTGTAACAATGAATGGACAAACTTTAACACCTTATGCTGAAGGTAAATATAAATTCACAATGCCAGCATCAAATGCTACAGTTTCTGCTACATTCAAGAAAAAACCAGACCAACCTAGCGAGGACGAAAAAGAAATCCCATCTGATGGTTTTGCTCAAATTACTAACAAGCAAACAGGTCTTGATCTTAAGATTTATAAGAAAGACAGATACGACAGAAAGCTTGAAGGTGCTATATTCAAGATCAAAAAAACTGATAAGAATTACGAAACCTTTGATAAAGATTTTGGGGTAAAAATAGGGACTTCAAATAAAGAAGGGCTTGTAGAATTCAAGGATAACAAGGGCAACATTATTAACTTACCAGTGGGACATTATGTAATTGAAGAAACGGCAGCTCCACTTGGATACAGAAAGCCAAATGCTCCTTGGAAGGTAGAAGTTGTAGAAGAAAATGGTCAACTTGTTGCAAAATACAAAGGACCTAAAGAAACACCACAAAGCTTTGTAGAAAAGAATGAAAATCTTACAATAAAAGAAGAAAATGGTGTAAGATACGCTACAAAAATTACTCATATTGATACAGAATCAAGATCATTTATACAAAGAGTGTATATTGATACAAGGAAGAAACAAGGAACTGTCAATGTTCAAATCAAACCAAAACACAAAAGAGAAGAAATTGACAGAGCCGGACTTCCTCCAGTAACTATCAAAGAAGGTGTAAAAACAGCTTACAGGTCAACTTATAAGATAAGTGGAATAAATGGCGACCCTGATCCAGCTCAAATGATTAAAATCTTAAATGACTATGACGTTTCTAACCCAAATGTTACTGTAGTCAACACAGCAAGATGGAGACCATTTGATTGGGGCTTTGACGAAGACCAACTAAATCTTGAACCAGGCGTATATTATATTGATATTGAAGGCTTCTATGATACTTCAATAATTGATAGAAATGTTACTAATGAAGTAAGGATAAATGGTAATTATAACTTCATAGATAAAAATGGAGTTGAAACTAAAGAACCAGTATTAAAAGATTCTTATGTAAATAACGACAAAGATGAATTGCCAGATGCTGATTTAGGAAAGATCGATATTGATATTGAGTTCTACGATGGTGCAAGAGAGTTCCAACAATTATATATCACTAAGAATAATACAATAGATTACAAAACTGTTAAAGATGAAAACGGTAAGGATGAAGCATCTTATCAAAGTGGTGCTGAAGCACTTAGACAGTGGTTGTTAATAAATCGTGGTGAACCACGAGCTAAGAAATGGGCTGAAGAAAAACCGGCTGGCAAAAAATATGTTAATCCTTTAGGTAAAAATGTGACTATGGAAGGTCAACCTTATATAACAGGTAAAATAGTACCTCCTATAGAAACAGAGACTCCATCTAGTAAAATAAGTACAAGCATGGACATTAGCTCTCTATACTCATCACAAAAAGAAAACAAAGTTCCTCAAGAAGGACTAAATGTTGTAAATGATGCTGAAAGATACAATATCACCTTCTCTAAACACGGTAAACTTACTGACACTGATTCTATAGAAGAAATGACTAAGAGAAGACTTGAAGGTGCAGTATTCAAGCTTGAAAAGAGAGTAAGAGAAGGTATCTATGAAGAAGTAGAAGGTTCTTACGTATCATCAGCCTTTAACGGTTACTTTGGTTTCAGAGGACTTGAACCAGGACGTTATAGACTAATAGAAGTCCAAGCGCCAAAAGGATACAAACCAATTGATGGACCACTTCTACATTTCTCAGTTGAAACAGTAAGTATAGTTTCACAAAGGATAACTGATCCAAGAACTGGTGAAAACATTGATGTTAAGAAAGTTGAATTCTATTTCCCAGGAAATAACACTCCTTACAAGTTTGAAGACTTAGAAATGCACGATCCAGTAACTGATAAAGTCATCAAATTTATGAAGGCAAAGAATGCTGATTTGGAAACAACTAGAATTATAAATCCATTAGATAAAACTAAAGAAGTGCCTTTGAGGGATTTGAGTATCAAATTCCCAGGAGAAATAAAGGATAAAGAAGGAAAGGTTGTAAAGGACACTTACCTAATTAGTGAAATCCAAATAACACCAACTTCTAACGGATATATCTCCTTAGAATACGATAAGGCGAATGGTGTTTACCAATATGTTCCTGAAACATCAACTACTGAAGAAAATGGTAAGTTAGTAGACTATGTAACAAGCGCCACTGCCAAGAACATGGGTAAAATCGTAAACGAAAAACCAGGAAAAGGTAGTGTAACGATCAATAAAGTTGATGAACATGGAAATGCCTTAAAGGGTACAAAAAATGAAAAAGGCGAACTAATAGCAGGAGCTAGGTTTAGACTTACAAACCTAACTGATGGTTTAACACCTGTTGAAAAAACTGTAGGAACCGATGGTAACTTATCATTTGATGGACTTAAGATAGGTAACTACAAACTAGAAGAAATTGAATCTCCTGATGGACACATCAATACTGGTCAAGTATGGCACTTTACTGTTGGTGGTAAAGACCTTGACCCATATTCAGAAGATATTGCACCTACAGGAAGAGATTTATCAGGACAAATTAAGCTTACAGAATCAAAAATGAATGTGGTAAGTCCTATAAATAAAAATGGTGCTCCAACGGTAAAAGGAGAAATTCATCCTCACCTTGGAGAATCTCTAGTATTTGATAATAGCTACAAGGTACCTGAAGGAATAAAGATAAATCCAGGGGATTATTTCACATTAAAACTTAAAGATTCAACAGATCTTCATGGAATTTTTGAAAATCCTATTGATAATCTAGATATATTTGCAGATGGAGTAGGTACTATAGCAAAGGCAAACTACAATAGAGCAGCTGGAACTATAACTTACACTTTCACAAAATATGCAGATACCTATGAATTAAAGAACATTTCTAATAAGATAGCTGCCTTTATTAATCTAGATGTGATAAGACAGTCTAAAAATAATGTGCCAGTTGGATTTATAATGAACAATGATTATAAATCTAGCAATATTAATGTTGTTTATGATTTAAAAACTGAGAGAAAAAATGATGGTAGAAACTTCATTAACTACACATCAAAGATAGTTAAGTACAATCCTGATACTGGAGAATTTGTTCATTATTTCTATATAAATAGAGATAGAACTCCAACAGGAGCTTTCGATTTTAATTTCTTATCAGGACAAAATCTATCAAATGTTCTTGTTACAGAATACAAGGTTTTAAATAACTTAGAAAATGCTATGCCAGAATCATTTGGTGTTGATGAAAATAGCAATAATTTAGGCCGTGGTAGAGTTATTAATTCTTCTAATTACCTACCAGCAGGAAGGGAATTAACTACTCCTTACTATAATGGAGTGACTAGTGACGGATCCTATATTGTAAAAGTCACTGGTAAAGTAGCTGATGAGGATAAGAGCAAGTATGTAGGACACTCAAATATTATTCATTACTATGGAAATGGGTATGTTTTATATGCTGATAGATTTGATGCAGTTTACCAATTTGTAAATGAATCATCAGCTGAAGCTAAGCTAACTATAAAAGCTATTAACCCATCTAATAAGATTAAATTTAAGAAGATTAATAGTAAGAGTGAAGCTTTAAAAGGTGCAAAATTCCAACTTTCCAAAAAAGATAATAATGGAAATTGGAATTATTATGGTCAACAAATTACGACTAAAGACGATGGGTTAATTGAATATTCTAAGTTACCAAAAGGTGAATATCAATTAATAGAAATCACAGCACCACAAGGATATGTAAAGCCAGATGGTCCACTTGCAGAATTCAAAGTAGATGAAAGTGGAAAAGTCTTCAGAAAAGAATCCTACAAAGATGAAAAGGGACAAGACCAAGTAAGATTTATCGAAGAACCTGGTGTAGTTCCAATAACTTTAGTAAACAACAAGGAACATGAAGTAGTCTTCAAGAAAGTAGATGCAGCTGATAAAAAAGCTCTTGAAGGTGCTGAATTTAAAGTATTGTATAAGAATGAAAAGACAGGAGAATATTCTGATAAGAATATAACTTTGTACAAAGATGCAGATGGTAACCTATATGCATTAAAATCTGATGACACTCCTCCTACTGGTTATACAAAACTAGATACGTTTACAAGTGGAAAAGATGGTATTGTTAAGTTCAAAGTAAATGAACCTGGATTCTACGCTCTTAAAGAAACAAAAGCACCAAAAGGATATATTAATCCAAGAGGTATTGTAAAAGAGTTTGCGGTCTTAGATGATAAGGTCCAAACAGAACAATACAAGACTGAAATGGATGTTAATAAGAAAACTGGATGGAGCATGTCTTATGACGTATTCCAAAAATCCTATACTACTAATATGACTTTGAGATTTAATCCAAATCATGAAGATATAACTTATGTGAAAGATAAATCTACAATAAAATTGTCAGATTTACCACTTAAGTCTGAAATTTGGGATAATAAGTTTAATGCTAAGCAACCTATTGAGATAGAAGCTTATCTAGTAGATAATGATAATAAAGAAACTACTAAGAAGACTTATAAGTTAGATTTAACAAAAGATTATGCTACTAATCTTAAAGCTTCAAAGATTATTGATCTTTACTCCTTAGTAAAAGAATTGGAAAAAGAAAATACTGATGGAGATATTAAATCTAATAAGACTGTAGTATTAACAATGAGCTCATCTCTTTATCTAAGCTCTGAATTAGATATTAAATCTAATATAGTTATAGGTGATAAGATAAAAGAGAACAGAACATTCCATATAGGAACAAAGGGCGATGAAAATGTTGATCATAGCTACAAATTTACTAATATGGAAGAAATAACATCTGATGAACCTATTGAGATTGTAAATAGAAAATTATCTCTTCCATTTACAAGAGGAATAAGAGCTTGGATTGGATTTACAATTATTGGTCTTATCCTTATGATTCTTGCAGCTTATTATTACAATAAAAAGAAAAACAAGGCGCTAGAAATTGAAAAAAATTAATAGCAAAAATTAAAATTTAATTTATAAATTTTAAAAGTTTTAACTGACTTTGATTTGAATTTTTTCAAATTAGAGTCAGTTTTTTTGTCTAAAATTTAAATTTATATTGATTAGTTTTGGGTAAGTATTTATTAGAGAAAAAAAGGAGGATTTATGTTAGATTTTACTTATAATATTCCAACAAAGATACATTTTGGAAAAGATGCTCTTGATTATGTGGGCGAGGAAGTTAAGAAATTTTCTGATAAGGTGCTTATAACTTATGGTGGTGGCTCTATAAAGAAAAATGGAGTTTATGATAAGGTTATAAAAGAGCTTAAAGGTTCTGGAGTTGAAATTTTTGAACTTTCTGGAATTGAACCAAATCCTAGGATTGATTCTGTAAGAGAAGGTATAAAAATTATAAAGGAAAATAATATTGGTGCAATTCTTGCTGTTGGTGGTGGATCTACAATTGATGCGTCAAAATTTATGGCAGCTGGTGCTTGTGCAGATTTTGATCCTTGGGAATTTATTTCAAAAGGAAAGCCAATGAGCCCTGCAATTCCACTTTTGTCAGTTCTTACCATGGCTGCAACCGGATCTGAGATGGATAATGGTGGGGTTATTACAAACCCTGAAACAAAAGAAAAACTTTCATCAGGTCACGAAGATACCAGACCAAAAGTTTCATTTTTAAATCCAGAAATCACATATTCTGTAAATGAATTCCAAACAGCTTGTGGATCTAGTGATATTTTATCTCACATTTTTGAATCCTATTTTAATGTTGATGATTCAATGTTTATGCTTGATAGAATTATGGAATCTTTAATGAAAACTGTAATAAAATACGGTCCAATTGCCATGAAAGATCCTAAAAATTATGAGGCAAGGGCAAATCTTATGTGGGCATCATCTTGGGCAATCAATGATTTTATTGCAAATTCTGCAAAGGCATCTTGGACAGTTCATCCAATCGAACACGAACTTTCAGCCTTTTATGATATAACCCACGGTCTTGGTCTTGCGATTTTGACACCAAGATGGATGGAATATGTTTTGAGTGAAAAAACTGTTCATAAATTCTATGATTTGGGAGTAAATGTTTTTGATATTGATAAAAATCTTGACCAAATGGAAGTTGCAAAAAAAGCTATAGAAAAAACAAAAGAATTTTTCTTTGAAAGTCTTGGACTTGATTCAAATTTGAAAAAAATTGGTATAGATGAAGAATATTTTGACCAAATGAGCAAAAAGGCTTGTGGCAAAAACGGCAAAATAAATGGTTTTGTAGAACTTAAACCTGAAGATGTTAAAAAAATTTACCAAATGTGCCTTGAGGATTAATAATTTGAAAAATTTTAATAGTAATTTAAAATCAAATAATAAATAATTTTTAATACTAAACACCCTACAAAAAGGGTGTTTTAAATTGCTTATTTTTATGTTTTCTTATAAAATATAAGAGGTGAAAAAATATGAGAGAATTTAGTAATGATTTAAAAAAAATAGTTATAAAAGTAGGTTCTTCTTCTGTAAGCCATGAAAATGGTGGAGTTGATATTGAAAGAATTGAAGAGCTTGCTAAGGAAATTGTAAATTTGGAAAACAAGGGCATTAAGGTAATTTTGGTTTCATCTGGTGCGATTGCAACTGGGGCGAACAGGCTCAATGTTAAAAGACCTAGAAATGATATTAGTAAAAAACAAGCTACAGCTGCAGTTGGGCAAGTTACTTTGATGAATACTTTCCTCAAAGCTTTTGCGGAATATGGGTATTCTATTGGGCAAATTCTATTGACAAGAATGGTTGAAACTAACGAAGTTATGAATTTTAATGCCAAAAATACTATAAATGATTTGTTGGAAATGGGCGTTATCCCAATTGTAAATGAAAACGACACGATTTCTACTTATGAAATTGATTTTGGGGATAATGATACCCTATCATCAGTTGTTGCAAAATTGGTTGATGCTGATTTGCTTATGCTTTTGTCAGATATTGACGGACTTTATACAGATGACCCTAGAATTAATAAGGATGCAAAATTAATCAAAGAAGTTAATGTGATTGACGAAAAATTAAGGTCAATGGGTAAGGATTCTTATTCAAATCTTGGAACAGGTGGGATGGCTACAAAAATTAATGCAGCTAACCTTTGTATGGAAAAGGGAATTGATACGGTAATTGCAAATTCAAAAGATTTGAAAAATATTAGAAGAATAGTGAAAGGAGAGGAAATTGGAACAATCTTTAAAAGAAAAATTGACTAAAATGGGTGAGCTTTCCAAAAAAGCAAAAAAAGATTTTGTAAAGCTTTCAACAAAAGATAAAAATAAAATTTTGGAAAATATAAAAATTTCCATGGAAAAAAACAGGGAAAATATTCTTGAAGCAAACAAAAAAGACTACGACAAGGGGATTTCCAACAATATGGCAGAAGGTCTTCTTGATAGGCTTAAACTTGATGATGAGAGAATTGACTCAATGATTTTTTCAATTGATCAAATGATAAAACTTCCTGATCCAATTGGAAAAATGACTGATGTGAGAACTCTTGAAAATGGGCTTTTGATTGGAAAAAAATCTGTTGCAATCGGAGTTTTGGCAATGATTTATGAAGCAAGGCCAAATGTAACCTTGGATGCGTCAATTCTTGCTATAAAATCTTCAAATTCTATAATTTTAAGAAGCGGAAAAGAGGCAATAAATTCTTCTCTTGCCATTGCAAGTGCAATCAGAGAAGGAATAAAAAATACAGGTTTTGATGAAAATATTGTCCAAATAATTGACGATACAAGCAGGGAATCATCAACTGAGCTTATGAAATTAAATGGCTATGTAGACTTGTTAATTCCAAGAGGATCAGCATCTCTTATAAATGCAGTTGTAAAAAATGCAAGCGTACCAACCCTTGAAACAGGAGTGGGAAATTGCCATTTGTATGTTGATAAGTATGCAGATATTGAAAAAGCATTGAAGATTTTTGAAAACGGCAAAACTCAAAGAATTGGAGTGTGCAATGCCCTTGAAAGTTTAGTTGTTCACAAGGACGTTGATGAAAAATTTTATGATGGACTAAATAAAATCGTAGAAAAATATAAATTAAAAGTTCACGCTTGTGAGAACACTATAGGAAAAATAAAAGGAGCAATCCCAGCAAGCGATGAAGATTATGGGAAAGAATATTTAGATTATGAATTTTCAGTAAAAGAAGTGGAAAATATAGACCAGGCAATTGACCACATTTACAAATATTCCACAGGCCATTCAGATGCAATAATTACAGAAAAAATAGAAGAAGCAAATAAATTCATCCAAGAAGTAGACTCAGCTTGCGTTTACGTAAACGCATCAACAAGGTTTACAGATGGATCAGAATTTGGCTTTGGAGCAGAAATAGGAATCTCAACCCAAAGACTTCACGCAAGAGGACCAGTTGGATTAAATGAGCTTACAACTTATAAATATGTGATTTTGGGAGAAGGGCAAATTAGGGAATAATCTTTTTTAAAGATTATTTTAGAAATTTAGGTTTTTTCTTGTAATAAATTACTGTTTTTATTTAATCCTTCGTTATTAAGGGGACAAATTAGGGGACTTCCGATTGTCCCCACAATTTTTCCCCTTAAACCCCTTTTAACGAACCCCCTTAACCGGCCCTTGCAGGGGGCAAAATCAGAAAGAAACTTGCGTTTCTTTCGTTTTTAAATTTATTATTCAAATTTAATAAGTATATAAGCCCAAAATAAATAAATTCAAAGTTCATTAAAAGAGAAAAAATAACTCACTAACGTTCAAACAATTTTTTCTCTAATAATTCACTTGAATTTATAATTATTTTTAAATTGCAATTAAATTTTTAAAACTTGAAAGAAGCGAAGCTTCTTACAAGAAAAGCTCCATGCAATGGTCGGTTGCAGGGGGG
>NZ_KV821206.1:16386-37920 GCF_001815585.1 Anaerococcus sp. HMSC075B03 | reverse complement strand
AAAAGGGGGAGAATCGAAACTCCCCCATTTCCTCCGCCCTAACATAACGAAGAATTAATTTTATAAAGTAAAATACTTTAAGATAAACAAAAAAACATATAATAATATATTTCAAACTGTTGACAGACTAAAATTTTAACCATTTCGATCTAGAGCAACTAATGGAAAAATCTCATGAGATCTCTCCATGCGTTCGTTTCACTCACTTAGTCGAGATGGTGAGTAGTGTAATTTTAAATTATTTAAAAATTATAATATAAATTTTGTCTAGCTTTTAAATGTAAAAATATATTTTTCTATAAGGAGGAAATATGAAAATTGGTATTATCGGCATTGGGAATATGGGTTCTTCAATTGCCAAAGGTCTTTTGGGCAAAAATGAACTTTTTTTATCTAATAGAGGATCAAATTTAGATTTTTTTAAGGATAAGGATGTTTCTATTATGGAAAATAGGAAGATCGTTGAAAATTCTGATTATGTAATTTTGGCTGTAAAACCAAATTATTATAAAGAAGTAATTTATGAAATAAAAGATTTGTTGGAAAATAAAGTATTTATTTCAATTGCTGCAGGCTTTACTCTTGAAAAACTTGAAAATTTATTGGGATCTGACAAAAAAATTGTCATGACCATGCCAAATGCTCCTGCATCTGTAGGGGAAGGGATGTCAATTCTTTGTCCAAATTCAATTGTGAGTGATGACGAATTTTCAAATGTTTTAGAAATTTTTTCATCTTTTGGCAAGGCTATAAAAATTGACGAAAATCAATTTGATGCAGCAAGTATTGTAAATGGTTGTCTTCCTGCTTTTGTAGATTTATTTATGGAAAGCTTGTCTGATGGGGCAGTCCTTTGTGGACTTAAAAGAGATACTTCCTATAAATTAATTCTTCAAACAATAATAGGATCAGCAAAATTAATGGAAGAGTCAGGAGATCATCCGGGACTTTTAAAAGATAAGGTAACAAGCCCAAAAGGAACAACAATCGAAGGTGTCAAGGCCTTAGAAGAAAATAATTTTAGGGCAGGATTGATAAAGGCAGTGGAGGCTTCTTTTAATAAGGCTAAGAATATGTAGGTTAAATTCATGGGGGATTTTTTTAAATAAAATTTCCCATGAATTTTTTTTAATACGCAAAAATAATTAAGAGCTCTCTTTTATTTACTTAGCTTTGTATTTATTTTTTATTCTCATTTTAATAGCTATTATAAATTTAACCTAATACAATTTATCATTTTAAATCTCTCCCCGCGTGATTTGCGTGGGATATTTTTTTGGAAATTATTTTACTTCGGCGTATAATTATTACAATAATATATTAAAGTAAAGAGGTAAAAAATGAAAAAATCATTAGCTATAAAAATTTTAGAAAACCATCTTTTACAAGGTGAACTTAAAACTGGAAATGAAATTGCCATTAAAATTGACCAAACTTTAACTCAAGATTCGACTGGGACTATGGCTTATTTGCAACTTGAGGCTATGGATATTGAGGATGTAAAAACTGAAAATTCTCTTGCATACATTGATCATAATATTCTCCAACAAGGATTTGAAAATGCTGACGACCATGAATTTATAAAATCTGCTGCCAATAAATTTGGCATAACTTTTTCAAAAGCAGGTTGTGGAATTTGCCATCAAGTCCAATTGGAGCAATTTGGAAAGGTTGGAAATACTCTTTTGGGTTCTGATTCTCACACTCCAACGGGCGGTGCTTTGGCACAAATTGCAATTGGAGCAGGGGGACTTGATGTGGCTGTTGCTATGGCGAGAGGATTTTATTTTATAAAAGTGCCAAAAATTTTCAATATAAAACTCAAAAATTCTTTGAAAGATTATGTAAATGCCAAGGATTTGATTTTATATATTTTGGGAAAATTGTCTGTCAAAGGCGGAACGGGATATATAATGGAATATTCTGGAGAAGGTGTAAAATCTTTGTCAGTGACTGACAGGGCGACAATTTGTAATATGGGAGCTGAGCTTGGGGCAACGACTTCGATTTTTCCATCTGATGAAAATACTTTAAAATATTTAACAAGTCAAAATAGAAAAGAAGATTACAAAAAATTAGAGGCAGACGAAGATGCTTTTTATGATGAGTTTATGGAAATTGATTTAAGTGAAATTGAACCTGCTGTGGCAAGACCTCATTTTCCAGACCAATACCAAAAAATTTCTGAAATGGATAAAATAAAAATCGACCAAGTTGCAATCGGATCTTGTACAAATTCATCTTATATGGATATGATGAAAGTTGCATCAATCCTTGATGGGAAAAAAGTTCATCCTGATGTATCTCTTGTAATTTCTCCTGGTTCTGCCACAATTTTGCAAAAATTATCAGAAAATGGGGCTCTTGCAAAAATGATAAAGGCTGGGGCGAGGATTTTGGAATCTGGTTGTGGGCCTTGTATAGGCATGGGTCAAGCTCCAAAAGCTGGTGGAATTTCTCTAAGGTCTTTTAATAGAAATTTTAAGGGAAGATCGGGTACAATTGATGCTCAAATTTATTTGGCAAGTCCAGAAACTTGTGCGATTTCTGCTCTTAATGGATTCATATCAAATCCTAAAGATGCTGAATTTAAAAAAGATTTTGACGAAAATATTATTTTTGACCATACTGATGCTTATTTTATAAAAAGAGAAGAAGACTTATCAAAAAGAATTAAAGAAACTGTAAAGGGAAAAAATATCAAGCCATTTCCAAAGGCAAGTCCAGTTGCTGAAATAAATTCAAAAATAATTTATAAGGCGGGTGATGGAATTACGACTGATGATATTTGCCCATCAAATGCTAGACTTTTGCCATTTAGGTCAAATATAGAATATTTATCAGAATTTGCCTTTACAACAAAAATCGATGATTTCAAAAAAAGAGCAGAGGAAAATTCTGGTGGAGTTATTGTTGCGGGTGTAAATTATGGTCAAGGATCATCAAGAGAGCATGCTGCTTTAATTCCTTTGTATTTAAATGTAAAAGCGGTTATTGCCAAATCTTTTGCAAGAATTCACAGGTCAAATTTGATTAACAATGCAATTTTACCTTTAGAATTTGAAAAGAAAGAAGATTATGAAAAATTATCAGAATTTGATAATATTCAAATAAAAAATATAGAAAAGTCTTTGGAAAGTGGAGAATTTATTTTAAAAGATTTGGATAAGGATATAGAAATAAAAGTTAGGGGAGAATTTTCAAAAAGAGAAATTGAAATATTAAAAATGGGTGGCTATTTAAATTATGCCAAAAATTTAGAATTGGAGTAATTATGAAAGTAACTTTGATAAAGGGAGATGGAATCGGTCCAGAAATTTGCGATTCTATGAAAAAAGTTTTAAAGGCTTTGGGATCAAAGGTTGAATTTGAGGAAGTAAATGCTGGAGCCAGTGTTTTTGAAAAAGAAAATACCTTTATTCCAGATGAAGTTTTTAAATCAATTGAAAAAAATAAAATTGCTATTAAAGGTCCTATCACAACCCCAATTGGACATGGTTTTAGGTCAATTAATGTTGAGCTTAGAAAAAAATACGATCTTTTTGCAAATATTAGACCAATAAAATCAATCAAAAATATAAAAACAAAATATGAAAATATCGATATGGTAATTTTTAGGGAAAATACTGAAGATTTGTATATGGGACTTGAAGAAAAAATTTCTGATGATGAATTTCATTCAATAAAGGTAATCACAAGAAAAAAATCTGAAAGAATTATAAGGGCAGCCTTTGAATATGCAAAAAAATTTAATAGGAAAAAAGTTACCATAGTTACCAAGGCAAATATAATGAAATTTACTGATGGTTTGTTTTTAAATGTTGGACGTGAAATTGCAAAATCTTATCCAGACATAGAATTTGAAGAGCTTTTGGTAGATAATACTGCCATGCAAATGGTTTTAAATCCAAATAAATTTGATGTGATAGTAACTGAAAATTTGTACGGAGATATTTTGTCAGATTTGGGAGCAGGTCTTGTCGGTGGACTTGGCTTAATTCCTGGAGTAAATAAGGGAGAGGATATTTCAATTTATGAATCAGTTCATGGTTCTGCTCCTGATATTGCTGGGAAAAATCTTGCAAACCCTATTGCCATGCTTTTAACATCAGCTCTTATGCTTGATGACATTGGGGAAGGAAATTTGTCCGAAAAATTAAGAAAGTCAATTGAAAAAACAATGGAAGATAAGAAAAACCATACAAAAGATTTGGGCGGAGAGGCAAGTTTGGAAAAAATCACCCAAGAAATAATCAAAAATTTGGGAGGAGAAAATGAATAAAGATAAACTTGTAGACCTTTCAAAAAAAATAAAAATAGAAAATACAATAGATAAAAATCTCTACGATAAATTTTCCATAAAAAGAGGACTTAGAAATAAAAATGGGACTGGAGTTTTGGTTGGAGTAACAAAAGTCGGCGATGTTTGCGGTTATAAAATCGAAAATGGAGAAAAAATTCCAAGCAAAGGAGAGCTTTTTTATAGGGGTTATCCACTTACAAAAATGGTAGAAGATTTTAATAATACAAAAAGATTTGGCTTTGAAGAAATTATTTATCTTTTGCTTTTTAACAAATTAGCAAATAAAAACGACCTAGAAAGTTTCAAAAAAATTCTAGTAGAAGAAAGAAATTTGCCAAATAAATTTTTTGAAGATACAATCCTAAATCTTCCAGGCAATAATATCGTAAATATAATGATGAGGTCAGTGCTTGCCCTTTATTCTTATGACGAAATGGCTGATGACACAGATACCTTAAATGTTTTGTCCCAATCTCTGTCCTTGATTTCAAAAATGCCAATAATTGCAATTTATTCCTACCAAGTTAAAATTCACAATTTTGATGGAAAATCTTTGGTAATTCACAATCAAGATGAAAACAAATCAATTGCAGAAAATATACTTTCTATGCTTAGAATCGACCAAAAATATAAAAAAGAAGAAGCAGATATTTTGGATTTATTACTAATAATTCATGCAGAACACGGAGGAGGAAATAATTCTGCCTTTGCAACTCACGTGGTTTCATCATCAGGAACTGACACCTATTCAGCCATTGCCACAGGACTTGGTTCACTCAAAGGTCCAAGACATGGAGGAGCAAATTTAAAAGTAAGTCAAATGCTTGAAAATATTAGGGAAAATTTAAAAAATATAGAAGATGAAAGAGAAATAGAAAAATATTTGGAGAAAATTTTAAATAAAAAAGCCTTTGATAAAAAAGGTTTGATTTATGGTTTGGGCCATGCGGTCTATACAATCTCAGATCCAAGGGCAGTTTTATTAAAAGAGAAGGCAAGAGAGCTTTCAAAAATAAAAAATAGACAAAAAGATTTTGAATTTATAGAAAAAATCGAAAAAATTGGTGGAAGGCTTTTGATGGAAAAATTAAAAAAACCATATCCGATTTGTGCAAATGTAGATTTATATTCAGGATTTTGCTATGAAATGCTAGATATTCCAAAAGATTTATATATTCCAATCTTTGCCATAGCAAGAACAGTCGGATGGGCTGCTCACAGACTTGAACAAATCGAAGATTCAAAAATAATAAGACCAGCCTACAAGTCCTTAAGTCAAACAAAAAAATATTTATCAATGGATAAAAGGTGATTTGTCCCAAATCTTGAAAGATGATATTCTAAAAGGGGAGGAAAGATGAATATTTTAAAAAATTATTTTAAATTTATATTAAAACAAGATGTTGATTCTAAAAATTCTTCCAAGGCTTTTATCCTTGTTAGAATATTATCTTTTTTAATTGCAGGATTTTTTTCTTGGGGACTTTATTATTTATTAGATAGGTACAAGATTAATATTTTTGTAAAATACCTAATCTTAATTTATGCAAGTCTTGCATTTTTTACAACCCTACCTTGTAAAACTATTCAAATGAGAGAAAATGAAAATAAGCTAAGTTCATGGATTCCAAATTTTGGATTTTATAATAGTCTTGCGACTTTAATTTCGCCTATTTATTTATTCAAGTACTGTAAGGCTATTCAAAAAAATAAGGAAAGTTAAAAAATTTTGCAAATAAAATAAATTTGTCCTATAATAAAAATAGCTAGGGGTGCTTTTAGCTGAGAGATGATTTTTCATCAACCCTTTAAACTTGATTAGGTTAAAACCTGCGTAAGAAAGCGACGATTTTTTAAAAGAAGTTTAAAGACCCTAGTTAGGGTCTTTTTTTTGATCCTAATAAAAAATTAATTTATAGTAGTTAGTCAAATAATCTATGTGCAAAACACAAATGGGGCATACCACCTCGGGTATGGTTTCTATTTGTGTTCTTTTTTTTAGGAGGTGAATATGGTTTTAATAAATGGCAAGGAAGTGAAAATTGAAAATGAAATTTCTTTGTATGAATTTTTAAAAGAAAATAAATTCGATCCTCACTTTGTGGCTGTTGAAGTCAACCAAGAACTTGTAAAAAGAGAAAATTTTAAAAATTTTCTTGTAAAAGATGGCTATAAGGTGGAAGTTTTTTCCTTTGTTGGAGGGGGTTGATGGATTTAAGAGATAAAATTTTAAAAAGACAAAATAAAAATGACAATGAAATATTTGAAAAAGCAAAAGTTTCGATTTTAGGTTGTGGAGGACTTGGCTCAAATGTTGCAATGATTTTGGCAAGAGCGGGCATTGGAGAAATTTTTTTGTATGATTTTGATAAGGTTGAATATTCGAATTTAAACAGGCAAAATTATAAAATTTCTGATATTGACAAAGAAAAAGTCCTTGCAACAAAAAAAATAATCGAAGAAACTATTCCCTTTACAAAAATTCATGCAAAAAATATGTTCTTGGATGAAAAAAATATGGATGAAATTATTGAAAAAACCGATTATTTTATTGAAGCTTTTGACAAGAAAGAGTCCAAGGTTATGGTCTTTGATTATTTTTCAAAAAAAGAAAATAAATTTCTTTTTACCGCATCGGGCATGGCAGGACTTGGAGATATTTCAGATATTAAGGTAAAAAAAATAAATAACATCACTATGGTTGGTGATTTCAAATCAGACGCAAAAAAAGATGGGCTTTATCTTGCCTATGTATCAATCATGGCAAGCCTTGAGGCTCTTGAGTGTTTGAAAAAAATAAGGAAGGATTATTATGGAAGATAAATTTATACTAGGTGGCAAGGAATTTAATTCAAGATTTATTCTTGGTAGCGGGAAATATTCTGTGGAACTAATTGATGCTGCTGTAAAAAATGCAGAATGTGAAATGATTACAGTCGCTCTAAGACGTGCTAATACAAAAGATGTGGCAAATATTTTAAATTATATACCAAAACACGTTACAATTATTCCAAATACATCTGGAGCAAGAAATGCCGATGAGGCAATTAGAATTGCAAGACTTGCAAGAGAAATGGGATGTGGAAATTTTGTAAAAATTGAAATTATGAGAGATACAAAATATCTTTTGCCAGATAACGAAGAGACTTTAAAGGCTACAAAAGTTTTGGCTGATGAAGGATTTATTGTTCTACCTTATATGTATCCAGATTTAAATTATGCAAGAGATTTAAAAGATGCGGGAGCCGCTGCTATAATGCCACTTGCTGCTCCAATTGGATCTAACAAGGGCCTTGTTACAAAAGAATTTATAAAAATAATTATTGATGAGGTCGATCTTCCAGTTATAGTTGATGCAGGAATTGGCCTTCCAAGTCAAGCCGCAGAGGCAATGGAAATGGGAGCGGCTGCAATTATGGCAAATACGGGAATTGCCAGTGCATCTGATATTACAATGATGGCAAGAGCTTTTAAACTTGGAATAGAAGCAGGACGTCTTGCTTATCTTTCAAAGCCGGGTAGAGTTTTAGAATCTGGAGCTGATCCATCATCTCCACTAAGAGATTTTTTTGATTAAGATGAATATAAAAAAAGTTACAGATTATTTTCCAGAAATGGATATAATTGATTCTCATATAAAAACCGAAGTTTTAGATCATTACGAAAAAATAAAAAATAAAAATGTAAGCGATGATGATATTCTAAGAAGTTTAGAAAAAGAAAGACTTGATGAAGAAGATTTTTACAATCTTTTATCCGACAAAGCTTTAAATCATTTGGAAAAAATGGGAGAGTTTGCAAAAGATAAGAGGGTAAGATATTTTGGAAATAATGTTTGTCTTTTTTCTCCGATTTATATAGCAAATTATTGTGAAAATTCTTGTAGGTATTGTGGATTTAGGGCAAAATCTGATATAAAAAGGGCAAAATTAAATTTTGAAGAAATTGAAGAAGAAATGAAGGCCCTAGCTGAAACAGGCATAGAAGATGTTTTGATTTTAACAGGAGAAAGTCAAAAGTTTTCATCAGTTGAATATATAGCAAAAGCTTGTGAAATTGCAAAAAAATATTTCAAAACAATAGGAATTGAAGTCTATCCTGCAAATGTTTCTGATTATAAAAAATTAAAAAAGGCAGGGGCAGATTTTGTTACAGTTTTCCAAGAATCTTACAATCCAAAAACTTATGATTTTTACCATCCTTACGGTCACAAAAGATCTTGGGTTTATAGGATTGATACTCAAGAAAGAGCAATGATGGCAGGCTTTAGGGGAGTAGGTTTTGGAACGCTTTTTGGACTAAATGATCCAATAGAAGAAGCCTTTAAATTAGGTCTTCACGCTCAAAAAATTCAAAAAAAATATCCTCACGCAGAAATTGCTATTTCTCTTCCAAGAATTAGACCAACTCACGGAGCAGATGAGCTTAAATTTTTTGAAGTAAATGATAAGAAATTTTTCCAAATCATGCTTGCCCTAAGAATATTTTTGCCGTTTGCATCAATAACTCTTTCAACAAGAGAAGATCGTGATTTTAGAAATTTGGCAGTAAAATATGCAGCAACAAAAATTTCTGCATCAGTTGATACGTCAATTGGTCATAGATCAAAAAATTCTCAAGATACGGGAGATGAACAATTTGAAATTGCCGATAATAGGTCTTGTGAAGATGCAATAAAAGATTTAAAAACAATTGGCATGGCTCCAGTTTTTACTGATTATATAAATGTTTAGGAGAGATTATGAAAAAAAATAATTCTTTGCTTATTATGCTAAGTCTTTCAATGTTTGTCACTATTGGAGTTGTTATTTCTCCAATTTTAAGATTTGAAGGTTTTGCTCCAACGGCTCATTTTGTAAATATTGTTTGCTCAGTTTTTTTAGGCCCTTGGTATTCGCTTTTAAATGGATTAATAACTGCATTTTTGAGAATGAGTTTTCTAGGAATTCCTCCTCTTGCCATAACTGGACAAATTTTTGGAGCTATGCTTTCGGGAGTTTTTTATAGAAAATCGAAAGGAAATTTATTTGCAGCTGTAGTTGGAGAAATAATTGGAACAGGAATAATTGGAGCTATTGTTTCTTATCCAGTTATGAAATTATTTTATGGAACAGGCGATATAACTTGGTATTTTTACCTGCCTTCTTTTACAATTGCAACAATTATTGGAGGAAGTGTAGCTTACATTTTTTTAAAAACTTTGCAAAAATCTAAAGTTTTATATTCCATACAAAAAAAGCTTGGAGTAAATGTCTATGAAAAATCTAAAAAAAATTCTTGAAAATAGAAAACTTGTTAGGGAAAAAATTCCATTAATTCACGCAATTACAAATCCAATTGCCATAAATATGGTGGCAAATGCGATTTTATTTCAAGGAGCCAAGGCAATTTGTGCCGAATGCGAAGATGAAATGGAAGAAATTGTAAAAATTTCTGATTCGCTTTCTATTAATCTTGGAAATATTACAAATTCGAGATTAAAGGCAATGGAAATAGCGACAAAGTTTGCAAATGAGAAAAATATTCCCGTAATAATGGATGTGGTTGGAGTTGGTGCAAGTAAAATTAGACTAGATTTTGCAAAAAATTTACTAGAAAAATATAAATTTGAAGTCATTAAGGGAAATTCATCGGAAATTCTTTCTCTTTGTGGAGAAAAATCTCATGCCAAAGGAATAGATGCAGGAGATGAGGATGAGGTTTCTTGTGAAAATATAAAATATTTTACGGAAATTTCTCAAAAGCTTTCAAAAAAATACAAAACGACAGTTTTGATTACAGGAAAAACTGATATTTTATTAAAAGATGATAAGTATTTTTTGTTTGAAAATGGTTGTGAAAATCTTTCAAAAATCACAGCCACAGGTTGTATGTTGACAGGATTAATTTCTACATTTTTATCAGTTTCAAATCCAATCGATGCGTCAATTTTGGCTCTTCTTATTTTGGAAATATCTGGAGAAATTTCTGATACAAAAAAGCCCTATAGTTTTTTTGTAAATTTGATGGATAATATATCAGAAATTAGCGATGAAGAAATTATAAAAAGAGCAAAAATAAGGGAGGGAAATTTGTGAAAAAATTATATTTGGTAACAAATTCAGATAAATATAATGAAGAAGAATTTTTAGAAAGAATTGAAGATGCCGTAAAAGGCGGAGTAGATATTGTTCAATTGAGAGAAAAAGAAAAATCTGATATTGAAATTTTAAATTTAGGAAAAAAAGTAAAAAAAATTTGTGACAAATACGATATTCCTTTGCTAATTGATGATAAGGTTCATCTTGCTTGGGCTCTTGGCTGTGGCGTTCATGTTGGTAAAGATGATATGCCAATTGCACTTTGTAGAAAACTTTTGGGAGAAAAAGCAATAATAGGAGCAACTGCAAAATCAGTAGAAGCTTCCAAAAAAGCACAAAATGATGGGGCAAATTATTTGGGAGTTGGGGCAATCTTTGAAACCAAAACTCACGTAAAAACCAAAAGAACATCAATAGAAACTTTGAAAAAAATAAAAGAAGAAGTGGACATAGACATTTATGCAATCGGTGGTTTAAATATTGAAAATGTAGAAATATTAAAAAATACAAAAGTCGATGGAATTTGCGTGGTAAGAGCAATAATGGATGCAAAAGACGTCTATCAAACAAGCCTTGAATTAAAAGAAAAAATTCAAGAATTATAAAGTAAAAGTAATTTTAATTATAAAAAAATTTATAATTAAAAAATCCGTCAATGCCCATTTAACCTTGCGGAGAGATCTCAAAGAAAGAGTGAAATTTAAAAATGAGTTTAACCTAAGAGATCTCTCTATTAAATAAATATATATAAGTTTTAATTTTAACCTTGAGACTTTTAAAATATAAAATCTTATTTTTTATTTACAAAATCAAGCAAAATATTATCTATAGATTCTATTTCTATATATTTAATTTCTCTAATGTCAATTTCAAATTCATCGTAAATTTGTCCGGAATTTATATCTACTGCGTCAATTATTGCAAAATCATCTTCTATATTTTTTACATAACCACAAATTTGGTCGAAATAATCTAAGGATTTTCCTAAATTTATTATTTTTTTATTTTCTTTGGCGTATTTTACTATATCAAAAAAATCTGTCATATTTTTAAATATTTCACCTATATTTTCGCCTGTCTTTTCTTCTTTAGTTGACTTCCAATATTCATTATAAATTTTTAATTTTTTCAAAAAATCAGAATTTTCATTTATTTTTACCAAGTTTTTTGAAATCAAAATGTAGCCGTCAAATCTTCCTTGATCGTCTAGGTTTTTTATCAAATAATTTTTTTCATTTTCATCTAGCAAAAATCCGTATGCAAATGATGAGCCATTATTTAAAATTTCTATTAATTTATTTTCCATAATTACCTCTTTTCATTTCCATTATACTAAAAATACGCAAAATAAAAAGCAGGAAAAATCCTGCTTTTATCCCATATATCTTTTTAAGAAATCTTTTGTTCTTTGATTTTTTGGATTTGTGAAAATTTCTTCTGGAGATCCTTCTTCTAAAATTATTCCTTCATTCATAAACAAAACTCTTGTTGAAACTTCTCTTGCAAAATCCATTTCGTGGGTTACTACTATCATTGTGATTCCTTTTTTGGCAAGTTTTGTCATAACTTCCAAAACTTCTCCAACCATTTCTGGATCAAGGGCGCTTGTTGGTTCATCGAAAAGTAAAACTTCTGGATCCATGCAAAGGGCTCTTGCTATGGCAACTCTTTGTTTTTGTCCACCAGAAATTTGTGATGGCTTTGCGTTTATATATTGGTCCATGCCTACTAATTGTAGGAATTTTTTTGCTTTTTCTTCTGCATCCTTTTTTGAAATTTTTAAAACTTTTTCTTGGCTTAGGGTGCAGTTTTGTAGGACAGTTTTATTTTCAAACAAATTAAAATTTTGAAAAACCATGCCGACTTTTGTTCTGTAGGCTCTTAGGTCAAATTTTTTGTCTAAAATATTTTCACTTTTGTACAAAATTTCTCCGCTTGTTGGTTCTTCTAATAGATTTAAACATCTTAAAAGGGTAGATTTTCCTGAGCCTGATGAGCCTATTATTGTAACTACTTCTCCTTTTTGAACCTCCATATTTATATCTTTTAAAACTAAATTTTGTCCGAATTTTTTTTCTAGATTATTTACTTTTATTATATTAGGCATGAATTCCTCCTGTTACAGATCCAAGTACAAATTCTTTGTTGGTAAATTTCTTTTCAATTAACAAGATAATTCTTGTTGTTATGAAAGTCAAAATGAAATATATTATTGCAGTTATCAAATATGTTTGGAATATTTGGTAGGTTGAACCTGCTATTGATTTTGATACAAAGAATAATTCTGTTACGCTTATTACGTTTAGTACTGACGTATCTTTTATATTTACGACAAATTCGTTTGCAATTGCTGGCAAAATTGATTTTATTGTTTGTGGAATTACAACATTAAACATTGTTTGTGAATGTGTCATTCCAAGTGCCTTACAAGCTTCGAATTGTCCTTCATCAACTGAATTTATTCCGCCTCTTACAACTTCTGCTAAGTAAGCTCCAGTATTAATTGAAACTATTATAAAGGCTGCAAGCATGGTTGACATATCGATTGATAAAAATTGTTTTGCACCATAAAATATTAGGATTGCTTGAACCATCATTGGAGTCCCCCTAAATATTTCTATGTAGCAAACCAAGATAAAGTTTACAATTTTTTGTAAAATATAGGCTAAAATATTTTTATTTTTATCTACTTTTATTTTTCTAATAACTGCAACTATAAGTCCAATTACAAATCCTATCAAGGTTGAAATAATTGAAATGAAAAGTGTTGAGAAAATTCCGTTTATAAATAGGGAAGAATATTCGCTCCAAATAGCTTTCATTTGTCCAAAAAATGAAAGTTGTTCGCCATCATCTTCTGATAATTTTACCATTTCATTCATTATTTTATCTTGATCTTTGACATTCATTTGAGATAAAATGTCATTTATTTGATCTTTCATTGGGGAATTTTTTCTAAGACCTACGGCAATTGATGTATCGTCTGTTTCAGTTTTAAATCCTTTGCCTTTTTCAAATTCTACATAAGTTAAATCTTCATTTGCAGAAACGGCTGACATTGCTCCAGGTTTTTCTGAAACATATCCATCAATATTTCCGGCTTTTGTTGCAGAAATCATTGAAGGGAAAGATTCCATTGCAGCTTGCTTATTAACTCCATCAATTTGATCAAGTACTGTGTAATGGAAAGTATTTAATTGTCCAGTAATTTTTGCATCTTTAAAATCAGCTATAGATTTTGCCTTTGCAAAAGAAGAATCTTTTTTCAAAACTATAACCAAATCAGAAATATAATATGAATTTGTAAAGTCGATTTCTTTTCTTCTTTCAGCAGTAGGGCTCATACCAGCAATAATTGCATCAATTTTTCCACTTGTAAGAGCAGGTGGAAGACCATCCCATTCGATTTTGTAAATTTCTAATTTTTTTCCAAGTTCATCAGCAATTTTTTTTGCGATTTGAACGTCATATCCATTTGCAAATTCTCCCTTAGAATTTTTAATTTCAACAGCTCCATTAGCATCATTAACTTGTGAGAAGTTAAAAGGAGCATAATTAACTTCCATTCCAACCTTAAATGTGTCCTCATCGGCGTGTGAAATTCCCATTGTAAAAACAAAAGTCAAAACAAAAGCCATAAGAAACTTTAATACCTTTTTCATTATTTCCTCCAAATTTTTTTCTAGTTTTTTAGTCGTAACTTTCTTATGGATTAAATATAAAAAAAACGATCCGCATCCCAAGGGACGAAGACCGTGTTACCACCCAAATTTAATATTTTTTCACAAAAATATCCTTATAAAGTACAAAATATACTTTCAAAGGATCCAATAAGAAAGTACAAAATTATACCCCTTTGCTATAACGTGCAAAATACGATACCGAATCAAAATATCCTCGGTACAACTCTAAGTCTTTATTCACTAAGATTATAAGATCTTTTTTCAGCCTACAAAGATTCTCTGTGCATATAATTTATTAGCTACTCTTCTTTTCAAAGTTTTTATATTTAATCTTAGACTAATGATACATCCTCAAATTACATTTGTCAAATAAATATTTATATTTTTATTTGAAAATTTATAATTTTTTTGATTTTTGCTTTAAAAACTTTTTTATTACAAAATTATAAGATATTATTAGCTTGAAAAAATTGGGATAAATTATAAATAGAAAAATATAAAAAATACCATATAATATATTTGAAAAAATCTTAAAGGAGATAGAAATGACACAAAAGAAAATGAATTTCGATAAATTTATAATAAAACCCAAAGAAGGATCAAATATAAAAAAAACAATTGCTATAATGTCAGGCAAGGGAGGGGTTGGCAAATCTTCTGTAACAAGTATGCTTGCAGCAAAACTTTCTAAAAATGGAAATAAAGTTGCGATTTTGGATGCAGACATAACAGGCCCATCAATCCCACAAGCTTTTGGCATAAAAGAAAGTGTAAGAAGTCTTGAAGATGGAACTTTAATTGCACCAGAAAGCAAGAGCGGAATAAAAATTATGTCAATAAATTTAGTTTTACAAGACAAATCCGCTCCAGTTGTTTGGAGATCATCAATTGTAAATAATGTTTTAAAACAATTTTACACAGACGTTGATTGGGGAGAAATTGATTACCTATTAATTGATATGCCACCAGGAACAAGTGATATTCCACTTACAGTTTTCCAATCCCTAAATATTGATGGGGCTATTGCAGTTACAACTCCTCAAGATTTGGTAGGAATGGTTGTAGAAAAATCATTAAATATGGCAAAAATGATGGGCAAAGAAATTCTTGGAATAGTTGAAAATATGTCTTATTTTAAGGCAAAAGACACTGGAAATATTTACAAAATATTTGGAGAAGGAAAAACAGACGAAATTGCTGAAAAATTTAAAATTGATACAGTAGCAAAACTTGCAATAAATCCAGAAATTACAAGTTTGATTGACCAAGGAAAAATTGAAGAAGTTGAAGAAAGTGACCTTGATAAATTAGTAGAAAAAATCGAAAAATTATAAGGAGATATTATGAAAAAAATATTTAAAAACAAAATGTTAAAGGCATTTGCCTTGGGATTAATTTTAATTATCCCACAAGTTGCAAAAGCAAGTGGAGAATTCGATTCACAAAAAGAAGCTTATATGTATGGAGCTGGCTTAAATCAAAATCAAATTCAAGAAGTAAAAAATAAATTGGGACTATCTGATGATATAAATAAATCAAGTGTAAATGGCGACGATTGCCAAAAATATTTAGGCTACAAAGCAGAAGATTATAATATGATTTCATCAGTTTCAGTAAAAAAACTTCCAAAGGGAAGCGGAATCAAGGTAGAAATTTTAACACCAGAAAATATTACATCAATTACTCAAAGCCAATACACAAACGCTGCAATCACATCAGGAATTACTGATGCAGAAATTAAAGTTGCAAGTCCAACAAAAGTTACAGGAGAATCTGCCCTTGTTGGAGTGTATAAGGCAATAGAGATGTATGGAGAAAAAGTTAATACACAAAGCACTCAAACTGCCCAAGAAGAGCTTGGAACATTAAAGAAAATAAGCGAAGAAAATGAAAATAAGGAATCTTTTGACAAAGACAAATTGGACCAAGCAGTTGCAGAAGTAAAACAAAATTTAAAAGATTACAAAGATAAAAATGGACAAACCGCCGATAGCGAGCAAATTCAAATTTTTATAAAAGATGCTTTGAACAATGTAAATATGGGAGATATTTTATCAAATAATAATATCCAAATTTTAGTAAATTATTTTGAAAAATACCAAGAAAGCCCAGCAATTGATAGCAAGGCAGTAGAAGAAAATCTTAAAAAATTTGCAGGAACTTTGACAGAAAAAGGAAAAAAATTCTACGAAGACAACAAAGAAGATATTGATAAAGTAGGAAATGATATAAAAGAATCAGGACTTTGGGATAAAATAGTACAATTTTTCAAAGACTTATTTGCATCTTTTACAAATTCAAATGACGATAGTTCAAATAATTAAAAATTAAAAAAAATATTTTAAAATTAAAAGGAGGAGAAATCTATTACGATTTCTCCTCCATTTTTGTGCAAAAAATTGTAATTTACAAACTAAGCATTTGCATACAATTTTATTTTTATTTTTTCAAATTATTGGCTAATAAATGTAGATTTTTTAATACCAACCACGAAGCTCCATTGCTTCTGCAATTCTTTTGATTGCAAACATATAAGATGCTTCTCTTATATTTGTATCAAATTCTTCTTTAATTTCAAAAATTCCTTCAAGAGCTTTTAGCATATCTTTTTCTTGTTTTTCTTGAACTTCTTCTTTTGACCAATAATTTCCATATTGATTTTGAATCCATTCATAATATGAAACCAATACTCCACCAGAATTTGCTAGGACATCTGGAATTACTTCTACATTTTTTTCTTTTAAAATAATATCAGCTTCTGGAGTTGTTGGGCCATTTGCACCTTCTGCAATTAATTTTACATCTAAATTTTTGGCGATTTTTTCAGTAATTATATTTTCTAAAGCTGCAGGAATTAAAATATCAAATTTTGTTTGCCAGAATTCTTCATCAGATATTTTTTTTGCCTTAGGATAGCCTACAAGAGTTTTATTTTCATCTCTATATTTTTGTAAAGATTCATAATCAAATCCATCTTCAGAATATAGGGCTGATCTTCCGGACTCTTCATTTTCATCTCTTATAGAAAGATATTTAACTTTAGCACCTTCTTCTACTAAATATTTTAAAGTAAAACTTCCAACATTTCCAAAACCTTGAAGACCAATTTCTGCATTTTTCAAATCAAGTCCAATTTTTTTGGCTGCATATTTTGTTGTAATAACAACTCCATATCCTGTAGCTTCACTTCTACCCAAACTTCCACCAAGGATTAAAGGCTTGCCTGTAAAAGTTCCGAAATCTTCTTTGTCGCCATTTAATTTTGTATATTCGTCAATAAAATATGACATAATTTTTCCATTTGTATTTACATCAGGAGCTGGTATGTCTATTCTTTCTCCCAAATATTTGTACAAGCCTCTAACATATCCACGAGAAAGACTTTCAAGTTCTCTATCAGATAATTTTTTTGGGTCAACACATATTCCGCCCTTACCACCGCCGTAAGGAATTGCCAAAAGTCCTGCCTTTAAAGTCATCCAAGTTGAAAGAGCTTTTACTTCCTCTACATTTACACTTTGATGAAACCTTACTCCACCTTTTGAAGGACCTAGGGCATGGTTGTGAGCTGATCTATATCCTTTAAAAACTTTTAGAGAACCATCATCCATTTTTACTGGAATAGAAATTTCTATAAATCTTTGAGGCTGTTTTAAAATTTCATAAACTGCTGGATTTAAATTTAATTTTTCACACGCTTTTTTTATTTGTAATTGCGCAGATTCTAAGGGATTTAATGTATCTGTCATTTTTGACTCCTTTATATTTACTAATTAATTTCTATAAAATTTAATCTTTTAAATAATTATAACATTATTTTTTTTCGCTTACAATAAAAAAATACGCCGCAAAGGGCGTATTTTAATCTTCAATTAATCTTTTTATAATTGTTGGATTTCCAATTCCTGAAGTTATAATTCCACTTCTAGGATTTGCTGCATGAACAATTCCTCCTTGGCCATCGGCAATTGCAACGTGGGTAATATTTGAAAGGCTTGTTCCATAAAATACCAAATCTCCTGCTTTTTCTTCTCCAAGTTTTATAGTTTTTCCATAATCAGCTTGGCTTTGAGCAAAATGAGGAAGACTAATTCCAAATTCTTTATAAACTTGTTGGGTAAATCCAGAACAATCAACTCCATTTGTAAGACTTGTGCCAGCCCAAACGTAAGGATTTCCAATAAATTTTGTTGCAAAATTATAGGCTTGTGATCCAATATCATCTCCCGAAACTGTGTAATAAATATATTCAACTTCTTCAGTTTTTTCTTCTGGCTCATCTACCACATAATTTCTAACAATTTCATTTTCTTTTGCCTTATCTTTTTGATCGATTGGATACAAACTCAAATTATTCCTATCAAGATAATCCATATATCTTTTTACAGAATCATATATTTTTTTGTATTTATCTTTTATTTTATTTAAATCTTTTTCATCTTTTTTTGATAAATCAAAATTATCAATTTTTGCAAAACCAATTTTGTCGCCTTTTTTGACCTTTACAAAATTTTTGTTAGAATCAAAATCTATTAAATCAATTTTTTCTTTCTTTTTAAAATTTGAAATTTCTTTTGATTTTTCGTCAGCTTTTTCATAAATTTTACCATTTTTAATTGCTTTCATATCATCTAAAATATGAAACCAACTTTTTACTACATATCCATCTTTTCCTTCAAAATTAATTTTTAACCAATTACCATTTTCTTCTTTTATTTCATAAAAATCAGGATAATCTATTCCTCCTAATATTTTTGAATCGCTAGCATCTGATTGTTTTTCTCTAACATTTACACCTTCTGCAAGATCATAATTTATTAAAATAGATTTCGCCTTAGAAGTATTTGTTGGTGCAAATAATTGAAAAGAAATAAGAGTGGATAATAATAAAATTATTTTTTTGTTTTTTCTCATTTTCCTATCCTCGAATTATTTTAATTTCAACTACTATTAATTTATCATTATATTGATATAGTGTCAATTAATTAAATTTAATTTGCAAAATATTTATAAAGCAAAAAAATATTTTTTGCCAAAAATTATTCATTAAAAATTTAATATGTATTTTTTTATGATATAATTATTTAAACAAATTTTAAAATATCAAGAAAGGTAAAAATATGGATTTAAAAGAATTTGGAAATTTGGCTTTTGATAAAAAAACTATGAAAGAAAATGTCCCTTATCCTGTTTATTTAAAATGGAAAGAAGCTGCAAGAAATAATACAACTCTTGATAAAGAAACTGCAGATTCTATTGCTCATGCTATGAAAATTTGGGCGATTTCAAAAGGGGCAACTTCATATACTCATTGGTTTCAACCTTTAAATGGAAAAACTGCAAATAAAAAAACGGCGTTTTTAAATAGAGATGATAAACACAATCCAATCAATAGATTTTCTGGAAATGAATTAATAAAAGGAGAGCCAGACGCATCATCATTTCCATCAGGTGGAATGAGATCGACTTTTGAGGCTCGTGGTTATACATATTGGGATTTGACAGCAAATTCTTTTATTGAAGATAAAGTTTTATATATTCCATCAGTTTTTGTTTCCTTTTATGGAGAAAAACTTGATAAAAAATTGCCTTTAATTGAATCAATGAATATCTTGAGTAAGTACGCAAGTCCAATTTGTAATATGTTTTTGAAAGATGAAAAAACTTATAGGGTAAAGGCGAAAGTTGGACTTGAACAAGAATTTTATTTAATTGATAAAGAATTTTATGATAAAAGAATAGATTTAGAATATTGCGGAATGAGTCTTGTTGGACGTGATTCTATGGTTGAAAAGGAAATAATTTCCCATTATCTTGGTGCAATTCCTCAAAGAGTAAATGATTTTTTTGAAGATGTGAACGAACAGTTATATAATTTGGGAATTTATATGGAGGCTGAGCATAATGAAGTTGGGCCAAACCAATTTGAAATTGCAATAATGTTTGAAAATTGTAATATTTCCGTAGACAACAACCAATTACTCATGCATATTTTAGAAAAAACTGCCATCAAACACAATCTTTATTGCCTATTAAAAGAAAAACCTTTCAAAAATATGGCTGGAAGTGGAAAACACAATAATTATTCCCTTACAACAAATTACGGAAAAAATTGTTTTTCTCCAGGAGATGACCCAAAAAATAATTATTTATTTTTATTATTTTTATCAGCAATGATTAAAGTTTGTAATAAATACCAAAATTTAATAAGACTTTCTTCATCATCAGTTTCAAATGATTATAGACTTGGTGGAAACGAAGCACCACCTTCAATTATTTCTGTTTTTATTGGCGAAGATTTAGAAAATATTTTAAAATCAATAGCAAAAGACCAAGAGATAAAAGGAATAAATAATAAAGTTAAAATTCCACATCTTGGAGAAATCCAAACAGATTCATCAGACAGAAATAGAACATCTCCAGTTGCCTTTACAGGAAATAAATTTGAATTTAGGATGTTAGGCTCTTCAAAATCAGCCGCAGATTTAAATACAGTAATTAATCTTGCTATGGCAGAAGTTTTAAAAGATATAGGCAAAAGACTTGAAGGAAAAAATGAAAAAGATTTAAAAGAAGAAGTCTATGAAGTAGTCAAAGAAATCTATAAGGAAAATTCAAAAATTTTATTCCAAGGCGACGGATACTCAAAAGAATGGATAAAAGAAGCAGAAAAAAGAGGACTTATTAACCATAAAAGCTTCTTAGACGCCTTAGTCTATGCAAAGAAAAATTCATCATACGAAATATTTAAAGAAGAAAAAATATTTAGCCAAAAAGAAATAGATTCAATAATAAACGTAGAATTTGAAGAAATAATAAAATTTTGCCAACAAGAGCTTGAAATTTTATCAAATTTAATCTATCAAGAAATCCTTCCTTCAGCAATGAAAGAAATAAAGGAAATAAAATCCTATCTTGCCTTTTTAGAAAATGAAAAATTAGAAGAAAAGGCAAAAAGAATAAATGAAAATGTAAAAATTTTATTAGAATTTGGAGAAGAAATAAAAGAAATTCTAAAAGATTTTGAAAAAATAAAAGAAATAGAAGAAAAAGCAATCTACATTCAAGAAAAAACCAGAAAAATCACAGAAGAAATAAGAGAAGTAGCAGATAATTTAGAAAAAGAAATTTCCAGAGAAAATTATTCAATGCCTAGATATGTGGATATGTTGAAATCTTTATAGATTTTAAAAAAAATTTAGAAGCTTGAAAAAGCTTCTTTTTTATCTATATATTTGTATATTTCATTTGTAAAATAATTATTTAATTTATTTCTTCGTTAATAAGGGGACAAATTAGGGGACTTTCGATTGTCCCCGCAATTTTTCCCCTTAAACCCCTTTCAACGAACCCCCTTAACCGACCCTTGCAGGGAGCAAAATCAGAAAGAAACTAAAGTTTCTTTCGTTTTTTGATCGATTATCCAAATTTAATAAATATATAAGCCCAAAATAAATAAATTCTAAGT
>NZ_KV821206.1:0-16286 GCF_001815585.1 Anaerococcus sp. HMSC075B03 | reverse complement strand
ACTTGAATTTATAATTATTTTTAAATAGCAGTCAATCTTCAAAAATTTGAAAGAAGCGATAGCTTCTTACAAAACCAGCTCCATGCAATGGTCGGTTGCAGGGGGAAAAAAGTGGGGGTTTTGGGGATATAATTAGCTTGAAATTGTACCAGTGGTACAATTTCAATAATTATACCGCGGACTTTATTCGTAGTTTTAATTTTAAATTGAATTTTGATTTAAGATTTTTTTAATTTTAAAAAGTAAGTTAGCGTGGTAAAAGGGGACAATCGGAAGTCCCCTGTTCCTTCCGCCCTAAGTCTACGAAGTTTTAATTTTATATAAAATTTTTATTTGTAATAAAAACGAAAAATTTTAAAAAATATAATTTAAAAGTCTTTCAAAATATTTCTACAGAAATATATTAAGTCCTAAGTCTGCTGATAATATTTTTAATAAATTTTTCCCAACAACTGAATTTCCTGACTTATCTAGTCTTGGGGAATATACGCAGATTCCGCATTTGTTTGGTACAACGCCTAAAATCGCTCCGCCTACTCCTGATTTTGATGGGATTCCTACTTTCATTAAATATTCTCCGCTTTTTTCGTACATTCCACACGATGCCATTTGGGCTATTGTCATTTGTACTATGTTTTGTGGAATTATTAAACTTGATGAGTGGATGTCAAAGCCTTCGTTGGCAAGGAGTGCTCCTAGTTTTGCAAGGGATTCTACGTTTGTTCCTATTGAACAAATTCTAACGTACAAATCTAAAACTTCATCAGCGTTTTGGGCGAAAATATTTTTGCTTTTTAAATAATAAGCAATTGCTCTGTTTCTGTCTGTAGTAGAAATTTCTGATTTGTAAATATTTTCCATAAATGTAAATGTGCCATCGTTACTCATTTGTTTTATTAATTCCATAACTCTATTAAATTTTTCTTCTTCGCTTTTTCCATAAATCATTGATGTTGTTGTCATTGCTCCAGCGTTTATAAATGGATTTGCTGCTCTTTGGTCAATTGGAATTAATGAATTAAATTCGTATCTTGTTGGTTCTGTTCCAACTTTTGAAAATACTTCGTCTGTTGTGTTGTCTTTTAGTGCCATGATTAGGGTAAAAATTTTTGAAATGGATTGAACTGAAAATATTTTTTCTTTTTCTCCAAAATTATAAATATCTCCGCCTGTTGTTACAATAGAAAGGGCAAAGCCGTTTTCGTCTACGTTTTTAAGCTCTGGAATGTAGGAGGCAACTTCGCCTTGGTTTGAAAAATTTTTTGCTTTTTTTATGCATTCTTCTATTTCTTTTTCTATATCTTCTCTTTTCATAAACATAATATCACCTACTTACAATTTTATATAAAATATTTACCCGATTTGATATAATAATAATTAATTAAAGAAATAAAAGGAGTTTCTTATGATTATTTTGGAAATATTAAATGAAGATAAATGGCTAGAAGATTATAAATTTTTTGAAGATTTTAAAAATTCTTCTTATTACAAAATTTTGTTAGATACTTATAAAAATTTAAATACAAAAATTCTATACCACAGCAAAATCCACGGTCAAGGTCATATTGAAAGAGTAATTTTTATTTCTATGCTTTTGGCTTTTAATTATAAATTGGACAAAAATGATACGGATATTTTAAGATTTGCTGCATCTTTGCATGATACAAAAAGAGTTGATGATTCTTATGATACAGAACATGGTTATAGGGCAGCACTTTATTCGATTGACTATGCAAAAATAAATGAAAACGATAAAAATATTCTTCAAGCAGTTTTGGCAGTTCATTCAAGACCTGACAAACAAATGGATGAAACAATTGAAGAATTTTTTGTAAAAGATATGGATAGGGCTAGATATTTGTCAAAACTTTTCAAGGATGCTGATGCTCTTGATAGGGTTAGGCTTGGAGATTTGAACGAAAAATATTTGAGAAATGATTTTTCTCATGATTTGATAGATTTTTCTAATAAATTATTTGAAAAATATTTGGACAGACAATGAAAGAACATTCAATAAGACAAAAATTTGCAATTTTATCAATTTCTTTGATTTTAACAAGCAATAGCATAATTTCTGGAAGTTTAGTTTATATACAAGAAGCCTTCAATCTTACTAGAAATGAGGCTGAATTTATAATTAGTCTTTCAAGCCTTGCTGTTATGATTTTTATTTTTTTGGCAGAATATTTGGCGATTTTTATTGGGATAAAAAATACAGTTTTGCTAGGACTTTTTCTTGTGGGATTTAGCGGAATTATTCCCCTTGTTTTTAGGACATATCCATCAATAATTATTTCAAGATTTTTTCTTGGGGCAGGGCTTGGTCTTTTTAATGGGCATTCGGCAAATTATATTAATTTGCTCTACCATGATAATAATGAGAGAACAAAACTTCATGGTCTAAGAAATGCTTTTGAATTTATTGGGCAAATAATTCTTTTTACCTTAGCAGGAATCCTTGTAAAAGTTGATTATATGTACACATTTTCACTTTATACATCAGCATTTCTTATTTTTATATTTTTCAAAATCAATGTAGAAGATGTAAAAATTGAAAAGGAAAAGGCAAAAATCAATTTTGATTCAAATATTTTTCTTTTTATAATTTTTGCCATGCTTATGATTTTAAATGGAACGGCAATGTTAATGAGATTTCCTTTTGTTGCAAGCCAAAGCCGTGGAATTGATGTTAATGTAAGTTTTTATTTAAATTTTGTGCCAATTGTTGGAATGATTTCAGCATTTTTATTTACACCAATCAATTTGAAATTGAGAGAAAAAACTATATTTTTTGGCTTGGGATTTTTTATACTAGCAAATTTTTTGATAGTAAATTTTGAAAATAATCTTTTAGGATTTTTATTTTCTATTTTGCTTTTGACTTTTGGACAATCAATGTGTATGCCTTACATATTTGCAGAAGTGCCAAGATTTGTAAAAGGTCACAGCTCAAGAATAGCCACAAATTTAATTTTTATTGGGTGTAATATAGGAGTATTTTTAGCACCATTTTTTATGAAAAGCATGGACAAGCTAATAAATACAAATTCCCTATCAAAAGGATTTGGAAGTTTTGTAATAATTTATTTTATTTTTGTTGGAATATTTTTTAGAAGAAATAAAAAAAGAGCCTAGCTGGCTCTTTTATTTATAATACACATCCTTATATTTTTCGTCCTTTTCAAATTTATCTTTTATATATGGGCAGGTTGGAATTATTTTTTTATTTTCATCTCTTGCATATTGAACTAATTCGTCTACCAATTTTCCTGCTATTCCTTGACCTGCATATTCTTCATTAACTTCTGTGTGTGGTGCATCAATTAGGTTTTCTTTTTCTACTATATCTATAAATCCTATTTTATTTTCCTTATCAAAAACTTGCACTTGGTTTTCTTTTTTATTTATTTTATATTCCATAATATCACCTCAGTTATTTTATACCCTTAATGAGCTTAAAATATATTTAATTTAATATAAAAAAATATAATATTTTTGTTTAAAGTCGAATTTGCGGGTATAAATATTTTTGTAAGAGAAAATTTATGGAAAAACGAAAGGAATTATTATGAAAAGAGAATATAGTTATGGCTCAGTTATCTTGGTTGAGATTATAGTTGCAGTTTTTGCTTTTGTTCTCAACAGAATTTTTGGTAGCAATGCAGATGAAAGTATAATATATAATTTATTATCTTCTGTTATCACTTGGCTTGGTTCTTTTATAATTGCATCAGGTCTAATCAACAATAGAAAGGGAAGTGTTGGAGATTATTTAAATCAATTGCAAAGACTTGATAAAAAAGCAATAATTGTAAATTTAATTCTTATAGTTATTACAATTGTTTTGACTTTTTCTTTTGGAAAAATTGGAGTTTTTGATGTAGAAAGTAAGAAATTAAATTTATTATCACTTTCTGTTCTTGGAACACTTCTTTTAGGCATTCTTTCAATTTTTACAGCCTATGCAAATCATATAGTTTCAGATCCAAGAAACAAAGACCAATCAATCACGGATGCACTTAAAAGTGTATTTGCAATTGGAGTAAAATTATTTGGCAAAACTATTTCTTTGTATTTGTTATACATTGTTTTACCAATTATCCTCATTTTTGGAATAATTGTTGGAATTATCGTTGGAACAAGTAGTCCTGAAAATGGGATTGGAATTATTATATTGGGCGGCGGACTTTTAGGTTTGTATTATGTATTAATTTCGCCAATAGTTTCAGCAAGACTTTCTGATAATTATTTAAATTATACAGGAGATATAGACCAAGAAATTGAAAAAGATAATCCAGAAAACAATAACGAATTTACAATTACAAGAAATTTATAAAAAATAAGCAGGAAGATAAAAATTCTTCCTGCTAAATTTTTTTATTAAAAATTTTAATTGATGATAAGATTGAAATAATTAAAACTACCACATCAACAAGGCTTACAAGCCACATTTGACAGTATCCAATTAAAGTTAAAATCAAAAGGACAATTCTTGTAAAAATAAGTAAGATAAGATTTTTTTTGGCAGTTTTGTCTACAATTTTTGCGATTTTCATCAAATCTCTTAATTTCCCATAAGATTTATCAGAAATCATTATATCAGAATTATAAATTGCAATATCTGAAGATTTTTGACCCATGCTAATGCCAATATCAGAATTTTTCAAAACTTCGCCTTCTTTTATTCCATCTCCAACATAAATAATTTTGTGTTTATTTTTTTGCTCATTTTTTATAAGATTAATTTTTTCATTTGAAGAAATTTCTGCAGCATAGGAAATGCTAAGATTTTTCGCAAGATTTTCAACAACTTTTTCTTTTTCATCTGATAAAACAGCAACATCAGCAAATTCATTTTTTAAATAATCTATGCTTTCTTTGGCATCATCTTTTAGCCTATCTTCCAAAATAACCTTACAAACTAAAATATTATTTATTGACATAAAAATTGCCTTTTCATTTGAATCATCTTCAACATTTACAAAGTCTTTTGAGCCTATTTTTATTTCTTCATTTTCATAAGTTTTTGCCCAAATGTCAATATCATTTATATTTTTACTTGCTATAAAATACGAAAAATTATCTCTACGTCTAAGATTTTTGACTATGGCTTTTGCAATTGGATCAGTCGATAATTTTTCTAAATTATACAAATAATCCAAAAGCAAATTTTTGTTATAAGGAGAATAATATACAATTTCTTTTAAATCAAATTCCCCAACAGTCAAAGTATTTGTCATATCCGTATAAAAATAATCGCAATCAATCAACTTTTCAAAAGATTTTATATCTTTTACAAGGATTTTATTTTTATTTGCAAGAATTAAGCCAGAAATATATGAAAGAGAAATCCCAAGTATAAAAACTTTTGGACAGGAAACAATCAAAAAACTTGCAGATTTTTGCAAATATTTACTCAAATCTCCTCCCAAAATAGGAGGTACTACAGCAAGAAAAATTGCCATAGCAACAAGACAAGGCGTATAAATTTTTGTAAATTGCTTAATCAATTTTTCACTTTGGGATTTTTTATTTCTTGATGTTTTTATCAAATTCATAATTTTTGCTGCCATAGATTCATCAAAAACTTTCACAGCTTTGTATTTGATCTCTCCAGTTTTTAGCATAGAAGTTGATAAAATTTCACTTCCCTTTTTGATTTCAATTGGCAAAGATTTGCCATTTAAAAATGAAGTATCCAAAAGCCCTTCACCAGAAATCACAACAGAATCAACAGGGATAATATCTGCCTCTTTTGCAAGAAGTATATCGCCTTTTTTTATTTTTTCAATCGAAATTTTTGCCAAAGTCCCATCATCCAAAACTTTTGTAACTGTTTTTGGGACAATATCAAATAATTTTTTGAAATTTTCATCTATCCTATCTTTTGAAAGATTTTCAAAAAATTTGCCCAAATTAAATAAAAACATTATGGCGCAAGCATCAACAAAAAATCCCATAAAAAACGCAATAAAACTTGCAAGAGTAATAAGGAAATTTTCATCCATAAATTTTTTATTAGAAATTGAATTTATTGCTTTTACAAAAATATCTGCTCCAACAGCAAGATATATTGCAAGAAAACTAATAACAAGGAAAAAATTTTTCCCATTTTGCTTAAATCTATAAGTAACAAGGATAAAGAAAATTGCAAAAATTGTTAGGACTAACAATTCATTTTTTCTTTCCTTTTTCATATTTTTAAAAATTTCCATATATATCAACCTTTCATAATTAAATTTTAAATTAAAAATTTTATACTTATATTCACAAAAAATTATAGCAGAAAGGCGAATTTGTGGCAAGATTTAAAGCTTTTAATCCCTAGTAAATAAGTTGAATTTAAAAAGTGAAAGTGTATATTGGAAAAGACTGAAAATAGATTTAAAAAGAAAAAAAGAAAAAAATTATGATTTACATAAAGGAAGTGTCAAATGACAAAAAATAAATTTATTTTAAAATCAGACTATACTCCAAAAGGAGATCAGCCAGATGCAATTAAAAAACTTGCTTGTGGAATAAAAGAAGGAAAAGCTCATCAAATTCTCCAAGGAGTTACAGGCTCAGGTAAAACTTTTACTATGGCAAATATAATTCAAGAAGTTCAAAAGCCAACTCTTGTCCTTGCCCACAACAAAACACTTGCCTACCAATTATTTACAGAATTTAAAGAATTTTTCCCAGATAATGCCGTTGAATATTTCGTATCATATTACGATTATTATCAACCAGAAGCCTACGTTGCAGCAACCGACACATATATTGCAAAAGATTCATCAATAAATGATGAAATTGATAAATTAAGACACTCAGCAACTATGAGTTTGTTTGAAAGACGCGATGTAATAATTGTGGCAAGTGTTTCTTGCATTTATGGCTTGGGAGATCCGGAAGAATATAGAAAATTAGTTTTGTCCCTAAGACCAGGTCAAGAAATTTCTCCAGAAGAAGTTATGAAAGAATTAATCGAAAGACAATTTGTAAGAAATGATTTTGATTTTTCGCGTGGAACTTTTAGAAGAAGGGGAGATGTTTTGGATATTTTCCCAGCAGGAAACGAAGAAAAAGCAATAAGAGTAGAATTTTTTGGAGATGAAATTGATAGGATTTCAGAATTTGATTCTTTGACAGGAAAAGTTACAAGCCACATCTCCCACGGCTATATTTATCCTGCAAGTCACTACGCAACAAGCGCTGAAAAAGCAGCAGCTGCAATTACAACTATAAAAGAAGAATTAAAAGACAGACTTATTGAACTTGAAAATGAAAATAAATTAGTAGAGGCTCAAAGGCTTGAGCAAAGAACAAATTACGATATAGAAATGCTAGAAGAAATTGGATTTTGTTCAGGAATAGAAAATTATTCAAGGCATTTGTCCCAAAGACCTGCAGGATCTAGACCCTATACATTAATAGATTATTTTCCAGATGATTTTATGCTTTTTGTCGACGAATCCCATGTTTCAATTCCCCAAGTTGGTGGAATGTATGAGGGGGACAGGTCAAGAAAACAAAATCTTGTAGATTTTGGTTTTAGACTTCCATCAGCTCTGGACAATAGGCCCTTAAAATTTCCAGAATTTGAAAAATTAATCAAACAAACAATTTATGTTTCAGCAACTCCAGGTCCTTACGAAATGGAAAAAACAGGTGGAAAAGTTGTTGAACAAATCATAAGACCAACTGGACTTTTGGATCCATTAATTGAAGTAAAACCAGTAGAAAATCAAATTGATGATTTGATAGAAAATATCCATCAAATTATCGACAAAAAAGAAAGAGTTCTTGTTACAACACTTACCAAAAGAATGGCAGAAGATTTGACCGATTACTTATCAGAAAATGGAATTAAGGTAAAATATCTCCATTCAGATATAAAAACAATCGAGCGAAGTGAAATAATTAGAGATTTAAGACTTGGAAAATTTGATGTTTTGGTAGGAATAAATCTTCTTCGTGAGGGATTAGACTTACCAGAAGTATCCTTGATTGCAATTTTAGATGCAGACAAGGAAGGATTTTTAAGAAGCGAAACCTCCCTTATCCAAACCATAGGAAGGGCAGCTAGAAATTCAAAAGGTCATGTAATAATGTATGCAGATAAAATTACAAGATCAATGAAAAAAGCCATTGACGAAACTGAAAGAAGAAGAAAAATCCAAACAGAATTTAACGAAAAACACGGCATAACTCCAACGACAATCAAGAAAAATATAGCAGAAATAATTCAAGTAACAAAATCAACAGAAAATGTAGAAGAAGTAAAAGAAGAATTCTCACAAGAACAAATTGAAAATATAATTATAAATTTGGAAACAGAAATGTACAAGGCAGCAGAAGAATTAGATTTTGAAAAAGCAGCACAAATCCGTGACCAAATAGCAAAAATGAAAAGAGAATTTGCGGAGGTATAAATGAGTGAAAATAAAATAGTAATAAAGGGGGCAAGGACTAATAATTTAAAAAACGTAGACCTTACCCTTCCTCGCGATAAAATGATTGTATTTACTGGACTTTCCGGATCGGGAAAGTCCACCTTGGCTTTTGACACAATTTATGCCGAAGGTCAAAGAAGATATGTAGAAAGTTTATCATCATACGCCAGACAATTTTTGGGAAATTTGGACAAGGCAGATGTTGATACAATCGAAGGACTTTCTCCATCAATTTCAATCGACCAAAAAACAACCAACAGAAACCCAAGATCAACAGTTGCAACCGTAACAGAAATTTACGATTACTATAGGCTTTTATTTGCAAGAATTGGCGATGCCTACTGCCCAGTTTGTGGCAAAAAAATTGAAGCCCAATCCATTGACCAAATGGTTGATAGGATTTTAAAACTTGAAGAAAAAACAAGAATCCAAATCCTTGCCCCAGTAGTCAGAGCCCAAAAAGGTCAACACAAAAAGAAACTCGAAAATATCCAAAAAATGGGATATGTAAGAGTGATGATTGACGGCGAAAGATATGATCTTGAAGAAGAAATCGAACTTTCAAAAACAAAAAAACACGACATATCAATAATTGTCGATAGGATTGTGATAAAAGAAGGAATAAATTCAAGACTTTCCGATTCCTTGGAAACTGCCCTTGAACTTACAGATGGACTTGTAGAAATAAATGTAATAGACGGAGATGATTTTATCCTTTCATCCAAACTTGCCTGCCCAGAAGGTCACATCTCCCTTCCAGAAATTACACCTAATATGTTCTCCTTCAACGCTCCCCAAGGAATGTGTCCAGAGTGTAACGGACTTGGTTTTCATTTGCAAATCGATCCCGACCTTGTAATTCCAGATAAAAATCTTTCCATAAATGAAGGAGCAATCGATCCATACGCCACAAGCGGAAAAGGAACATATTATAATGAAATAATTAAAGCTATTGCCAAAAATCACAAATTTTCACTTGATGAGCCAATCAAAAATGCTCCAAAAAAAATGATTGATGAAATTTTGTACGGAACAAAAAAAGAAATTTCTTTTACCTTTGATAGCCATTTTTCTGGAAGAAAAAATTACACAGGACATTTTGAAGGAGCAATCAAAAATTTATCAGACAGGTACGAAAGAACAAATTCCGATTCTCAAAAGAAAAGAATGAGAGGCTTTATGAGCGAGGAAGAATGTAAAACTTGCCATGGGCAAAGATTAAAAGATGAAATCCTTGCAATAAAAGTTGACGGCAAATCAATTTCAGAAATTGCAGATATGTCAGTCGATAAAACCATAGAATTTTTTGATAATTTAAAACTTTCCCCAATGAAAGAAAAAATTGCAGAATTAATAATAAAAGAAATAAAGGCAAGAATTAAATTTTTACAAGACGTAGGACTTGGTTATCTTTCCCTTTCAAGAGCAGCCTCAACCCTTTCAGGAGGAGAAAGCCAAAGAATAAGACTTGCAACCCAAATTGGTTCAGGCCTTGTTGGAGTTTGCTATGTTTTGGATGAGCCATCAATCGGACTTCATCAAAGAGATAATAACAAATTAATCAAATCACTTAGAAATTTAACAGATATTGGAAATACCCTAATAATTGTAGAACACGACGAAGATACAATGAAAGCCGCAGACTATCTTGTAGATATTGGACCAAAAGCAGGAGTTCATGGAGGAGAAATTGTAGCAAAAGGATCACTTTCCGACATAAAAAAATGTAAAAAATCAATTACAGGAGCCTACCTTTCAGGAAAAGAAAAAATCCCAGTACCAAAAGAGAGGAGAACTTGGGACAAATATATAGAAGTAAAAAATGCCAGACAAAATAATTTAAAAGGAATCGATGTAAAATTTCCTTTGTCAACCTTCACAGCAGTAACAGGAGTATCAGGATCAGGAAAATCTTCCTTGGTAAATGAAATTTTGTACAAGGCAGTTACCAAAAAATTAAATAAATCCAAAACCCACCCAGGAAAACACGATTCAATTGAAGGCGTAGACCAAATTGACAAAATTATTTCCATCGACCAATCCCCAATAGGAAGAACGCCAAGATCAAATCCAGCAACCTACACCAAATTATTTGACAATATCAGAGATGTATTTGCCATGACAACCGAAGCAAAAATGAAAGGCTTTGACAAGGGAAGATTTTCCTTTAACGTAAAAGGCGGAAGGTGCGAAGCCTGCAATGGCGATGGAACAATAAAAGTAGACATGATGTTCTTGCCAGACGTCTACGTTCCATGCGAAGTTTGCCACGGACAAAGATATAATAGAGAAACCCTCGAAGTAAAATACAAGGGGAAAAATATATCCGAAGTTTTGGATATGACAGTAGAAGAAGCCCTAAAATTTTTCGAAAATCATCCATCAATAGTAAAAAAATTACAAACCCTATATGACGTAGGACTAGGATATATAAAAATCGGTCAACCATCAACAGAACTTTCGGGAGGAGAAGCCCAAAGAGTAAAACTTGCAAGCGAACTTGCAAAAAGATCCACAGGTCAAACCCTATACATTTTAGACGAACCAACAACAGGCCTTCACATGGCAGACGTTCATAAATTAATAGAAGTTCTAAATAGATTAGTCGACCAAAATAATACAGTTGTAGTAATCGAACACAATCTTGACGTAATAAAAGTAGCAGATTACATCATAGACCTAGGACCTGAAGGCGGAGATGGTGGAGGAGAATTAGTAAAAACAGGCACACCAGAAGAAATAGCAAAAACAAAAAAATCCTACACAGGACAATTTCTTAAAAAAATATTGTAGAAGATAAAATATATTCAATAAGAAAATTACAAAGGTAAACCAAATTAAATATAAATAAAATCAAAACTCATTTTTCAAATATTTTAAGCAAGTAGGCAAGTCGTGATTTTTTATTTTTTTCAGATTTTTTCACGACTTAGCCATCTCATTTTTTTATTTAAATATTCAAAAATTTTTAAAATGTTTAAATTTAGAATTCTTTATTTTTATTTCCAAATATTTATAAAATAATCTTTTTTCAAGAATAAAAATTCATCATTATACAAGATTTTTTGATAACAAAAATCAAAATCTTGAAAAATTAGACGGGAATTTAAATATATTTACTTGAAAAATAGATTGAAAAAATATTTATAAATTTTAAAGTTAATTTTTTATGAATATTTTCAACTTTGATAAATTCAAAACCAAGTAGATATTTTGAACGAATATGATATAATAACTTATATAAAAATAGTTAACAGTGTGAATACAATAAATTTGTGGCTATTTTATTGCATAAATTACCACATTTTCATATTACCACTTTAACAAAATATATTAATGAAAGGATAAGAAAATCATGAACAATTCGAAAAAGATGACTGAAATCATCGAAAAGAAAAAAGAATTAAGTCAAGAGAAAACTCCTAAGTACGGTACAAGAAAACTATCCATTGGATTAGTTTCATGTATGTTAGGATTTTCATTAATAATTGCTCCAGGATCTTCTAAGGCTGCTGAAGCTAGTGAAAATGAAACAGTAGCAACAGAGACAAAAACGCCAGAAGAAAATCCAGTTGAAGAAGCTACACCAGTAGCAAATGAAGAAATTAAAACAGAAGAAACAAAAGAAGAAGTTGTAGCAAAACAAGCTGATACTTTTGTAGAAAAATTAGAAACTATAGAAGTAGAAGAAGGAGAAGAAATTGATTACAAAGAAGCTGTAACCAATCTACCACAAGATGCAAAACTTGATGTAGTTACACCAGTTGATACAAAAGAAGCTGGAGAAAAAACTACAAGTGCAAAAATAACATTTGCTGATGGATCTGTAAAAGAAATTCAAATCAAAGTTAATGTTAAAGCTGTTGAAGCAATAGAAGAAGCAGAGGATTTAGAATTATCTGAAAAAGTAGAAAAACAAGCAGTTAAAGCTCCAGAAAGTCCAAGCACTGGAGTTAGAGAAGCAGCACCACCAGAAGACACAGCTACAACTCCAGACGCAAAAAATGCTGTGCATGCTTATGTTGGCGTGGTTAATGGACTAAATATTGATGCAAACCTAGCTAAGGCAAGTGATAATCAATTTAAGCCAATTGCAGGTATTAAGGCTTATTTCCAATGGTTTGAAACATGGGGAAAGAAACAATATTCATCACCAGTTTATACAGCTACATCAGGAGCAGATGGTCAATTACACATGGGAATAAAATCATATATAGCCGAAGATGGAAAGTTAATAAGATTTGATGCAGACACAACATCATCTGGTGGTAATGAAAGATATAGATTCTGGATTGATGAGTCAACTATTCCAGAAGGATACCAACTTCAATATATAACAGGTGAATCTGTAATATTCCCAGATCAAGGCTTACCAATAACACAAGGTGGTTCAGGATCAAACACTGTTAGAAATATTCATGGTAATTGGAAAATATTATTAATGCAAAAACCACTTGAACAAATGCATAAAGAAGCTACACCAACAGAAATCCAACAAGATGGTGGATATATTACAGGTAAAGTTGGTTGGGATTACAAATCAGGAATTGGTGGAGTCCAATGGAACACAGTAGCTGATACAGATACTCCAGCTAAAGATGTAACAGTAAAAGCTTCATATCTATCAGATTATGCGCTAAAACAAATTTATAGCGATTCTACTGCTGTTTATATGGGCGTTGCGAAACCTTCAGATATTCGTGGATTTGGCTGGACAGCTGAGCAAGAAAAGAAATTACAAGATTGGATAAAAGAACAAGTTCAAAAAGATCCAGACAAATGGATAGCTGAAACAGTATCTGCAAAAACAAATGCTGATGGAAAATATATTATCCAATTTAAGGGAACTTGGGGAAATCTAAAGAATAGCGATGCTGGATTAAAAAATTATAATTATAAAGAAGGCCAAAATTCCAGTGGACAAGTTTGGAATAAGTGGACTAAAGAACAAATTGACAGACTTGGAACTGTTGCAGATAAGGCAGACAATGGAAGATTTGATTTTTCAAAAGCTGCTACAAATCAAGTAAAACACGTAAACTATGACTGGTTATTTGTATCTGTAGAGAATGCTGACCATCTCCGTGTTATGACACCATATAATAATAATCAATATACACAAATGAGTGACAAATTTGGTATTCATAGTGGTTGGTCTGGAACTGGATTTGGAGTTGGTGTAACTAATGCTATACCACAAATTTTACGTGCAGACTTTGCGCTTGCTCCAGGAGAAGTTAAATTTAATATAACAAATTATGACTCAGGCAAGAACACTGCAAAAGTAGGAGATGTTGCTAAAACATCAACAGAAGGTCTACCATACAATGGAGAAGCAAGTGAGAACTTTAGAATAGTTTGGTATGACGAAGATGGAAATGAAGTTCAACGATCATCAGTTCAAAAACCATCAAGCACAGGTTCACTAGAATCAGCAGACTTTGACACAAGCAAAGTAACAAAGACAACTAATTATACAGCTAAGCTATATAGGGTAGATAGCGCAGGTAAAAATGCAGAATTGCTAGCTCAAGATTCGTTTACAGTAGTAGTCGAAGATTCAAAGAAGATTACTTCAATGTATGATGAATTCGAATATAAAAATCCAAATCCTTTAAAAGATGCAACTTATTCTGCTAAGGGACTTCCAGATGGTCTTGAAATTGATCCTAAAACAGGAGATATTAAAGGAGTAGCAAAAGAAAGTGGTAAATTCGAAGTTGAAGTTATCTCAGTAGTTCCAGATGAATCAGGGGATATAACAGCATCAAGGTTCTACACTTACACAGTTACAGATTCTCCATTAACAGATGGTAATGTAGGTAAAGAATATAATAAAAAAGTAGAACCTAAAAAAATTGATGGATATGTATATAAAAATGTATCAGCTAAATTTATAGATGGAAAAGCTATTGATGGACTAACAATTGCAGGAGATCAAATTACAGGAACACCAACAAAAAAAGTTGATGCTACTCAAGAAGATCCAAATGTAGAAGTAACTTATGATATTTATATATTAAATGAAAAAGGCGAAGAAATATTAATTAAAAAAGGACACGTTGATAGAGTTCCACTTTCAATTAAAGAAGTTCAAGAAGAAAAAACTGCAGAAAAAGTACAACCAGAATACACAGACGCTGATGCACAAGTTGGAACACCAACTACAATTACAGCACCTAACTTCAAAGATGACAAAGGAAATGATACAACAAAACCAGAAGGAACTACTTTCAAATTAGGCGAAGGTGCTCCAAAAGGTGCAAAAATTGATGAAAATACAGGAAAAATAACATACACACCAACAGAAGATGAGGCTGGAAAAAATGTAGAAATTCCTGTAGTTGTAAATTATAAAGACGGTTCAAAAGACGAAGTTAATGCAAATGTAACAGTAGCAGCATTAGATGACATCATAGATAGAACTGGCAATGAAGATAAACCAACACCAAAAGGATATGTAAGAGTAACATTTGAAGCTGGCGAAGGAGTAAATCCTCTTGAAGGAGCTAAGGTTTATGATGTAAAAGAAGGCACAGTTCTACCAGCTGACAAATATCCAACAGTAACAGCAAAAGACGGATTTGAAAATCCAACATGGTCAACAAAACCAGGAACAGCAATTACAAAAGATAATGCAAAAATTACAGCAATAGCTACTAAGAAAAACGAAGAAACTTCAAAAAAACCAGTAATCAATGATGTAACTGAAGGCGATAAAACAATTTCTGGTAAAGGTGTAGCTGGATCAGATATAGTTGTAACAAGAGGCGAAGATGTTATTGGAGAAACTAAAGTAAAAGACGACGGAACTTGGTCTGTAGATGTTCCAGCTGGAGAAACTCTTGCAAAAGATGATGAAATAGTTGTAACACAAACTGAAAAAGACAAAAATCCAGCTGAAGAAAAAACAACTGTAAAGGAAAAAGCTCCAGCAGCTAAACCAGATGCTCCAAGTCTAAAAGCAAATGATGATGGATCAGTAACAGTAACACCACCAACTGACAAAGACGTTGATGTTGTTCAAATCACATACACTGATGAAAACAATCATCAAGGAACTCTTGTAGCAACAAAGGACAAAGATGGAAATTGGAAATTGCCAGATGGAACTGACCCATCTATAACAATAGACCCAGCAACAGGCGTTGTAACAATTCCTGCAAATCAAGTTAAAGATGGAAGTGAAGTAAAAGCAGTAGCTGAAAAAGATGGTACACATTCTGATGAAGCAAAAGTAAATGCAAAGAATAATCCAGTAACTAAAAAAGAAATCACAAAATGGGTACAAGAAACAGCTGATGGAAGAACAATTGAATTAAAAACAGAAGATGGTGCACATCCAGATAACGATGGAAAATCAGATATAGAAGGATATGAATTTGTTCGTACAGACAAGACTGAAGACGATACAACAATAACATATACAAATGTATATAAATTATTGTTAGGATCAAAAGCAGTTGGACTTGATGGAAAAGAACTTAAACCAGCATCAATAGGATATGATAAGGAAAATCCAGAAAAATTTGATGGATATACTTATTTATTTGATGAAGGCGAAAGTAATCCATCAGATGTTCAAGGTAAAAAAGCATATCTAGTAAATAGAATTTATGCTAAAAACCCAGAAGTAGTAGAAGTAGCAGATACTAATTCCTTAACAGCAGATGAACAAAATAAAGTTAAAGAAGCAGTTAAAAAAGCAAACCCAGATCTATTAGATAATCAAATCTCTGTAAATGATAAGGGAGAAGTTACAATAACAAGAGGAAAACAAACTGCTAAATTAGATCCTACTTTAACTGTTGTAAAACAAGGTCAAACAGACGCTGAAAAGAACCCAGCAGT
>NZ_KV821205.1:0-4826 GCF_001815585.1 Anaerococcus sp. HMSC075B03 | reverse complement strand
TAGCAAAGAAAATATAAAAATAATGGCATATCCATTAGAAACAATTCTCGCAGAAAAATATGAATCCATAATCAGAAGAAATATAACAACAACACGAATGAGAGACTTTTACGACCTATACACCCTCTATAAATTAAAAAAAGATGAGATAGATTATAAAATTTTAAAAGAAGCAATAGAAAGAACTTCCGACAAAAGAGGAAGTCAGGAGGAAATGCAAGACTATGAGGAAATAATCGAGGACATAAAAGAAGATTCATACCTAAGATCCTTGTGGGAAGTATATCTAAGTGAAAATAAGTACATTGGAGATTTGACCTTTGATAAGGTTGTTGATGTAGTTACAATTATTTCAAATAGGGTTAGTGAGCTGTAATATTCCAGCAGACACTGTTTGGAATATTACAGACAAGGAAATATTAAGTGATTAGAGAAGTGGAATTATTCTGCTTCTTTTTTTAAAAACTTAAATGCATTTTAATGAGAACGTTTTTATATTAAACCGACATTTAATGGTATAATATAATAAATATTAGTTTTCAATGTAGGGTATATAGAGAATTTTTAGTTATAAAAGATTATTTAAAAAACTCATTGATTTAGATATGACAAATAATGAATTGATGGAAAAGGCAAAAGTAAGTAAAAATACATTTTATAAAATAAAAAATGGGCAAAATGTAACTACGGATGTTTTGCTTAGAATTTGTAGTGCTTTGGATTGTGATATTAAAGAAATTTTTGAATGTGTAAATATTGAAAATAGATCAAATTTGAGTGATTAATTATAGTGCGATACTCCACTGGTAAAGATAAGTATTAGATTGGCTATAAATTATTAAAGTATAGATTAAATAAAAATAGAAGGGAGAAAAAATGAGTCATAAGCATTCAAATAATATAGAAATCAATAATAAATTGCATATTTACTATATAAGTTTTGATTTACTTGATAATGGCTATGGTCAAGTAAAAGACAAATTTTATAATGAATTATTTGATGATATTCCTGCTTTTGCTTTTGGAACAGATGTAATGAATAAGAAAAAAGATGAAATAGGCTTGGTTCCAACTGTAAGAGAAGCTATGAAGAAAATATATTCTATTAAAGAAATTCAGGAAGCTAGTAGAGAATATTTGGACTCTACATCTACAGAAGATAAATATATCAAAAGAGGTGAATTTGGTGAATTATTATTATACCATCTTTTACACGAGTATTTTGGAGCAGATGCATTGATTTCTAAAATATATTTTAAAGATAGCGCTGGTAGTGTGGCACATGGTTTTGATGCAGTTCATGTAGATACCAATAAAAAAATTATATGGCTAGGAGAATCCAAACTATATAAAAATTCATCTACAGCAATTAATGAACTTGCAAACGATGTAGTAAATCATTTTAATGTTAATTTTCTAGATAGTGAATTTCAAATTATTACAAATAGAATACACGACTCTAAAATTGATTGTGACGATTATATTTTAAAATTGTTGGATCCTAATACGAAAACTCTCAATAAATTAGCAGATATTAATGTATGTTTGTTTGCTGCATTTGAAAGTAATAGCTTAGTCAACTTTAATAAAGATAATTTCGAAAAAACATTAAAGGAAGAAGTAGAAAAATTAGATAAGAAAATGAATACTTTATTAAGTCAACACCCATGGGCAAATTATCTAAATGTTTATTTGTTGGCATTTCCTTTAGATGATAAGAGAGAATTTGTATCTTCTCTTCATCAAAAATTAAAAGGAGGGCAGCAAATATGAATGATAGTGTTAAATTTAATGCTGAATATTTGAAAGATTTTGAATATAATTGGAATTGTACTAAATATTATACTTCTATTATTGACAAAACTGATGCAAGGAAATTTTTGATAAATGTACTAGAAAATTGGGATCAAGTTAATGATGATGCTAAATCCATATGGTTGGATTTGATTGAAAGAGCTGGTTTTTATCCTTATTATATTGATAAAATTGAAAGCATTGAAAATTATAATCAATCTTTGCAATCTAGTGTTCGTAGTGCTTTTTTTAAATCAGATTTTTTAAATGGTATATATTTTCATGAGCAACAAAAGGAAATTGAAAGGGCAGTTAGTTTAAAGAAAAATGTTGCAGTTAGTGCTCCAACGAGTTTTGGAAAAAGTCTTCTTATTGAAGAATTCGTTGCCAGAAAACAGTATAATAACATTTTAATAATTCAACCTACACTTGCATTAATTGATGAAACAAGAAAAAACATGAGTAAATATTTAAATTATTACAACATTGTTATAAACACCAAACAAAAAGCTACTGATAGGAATATATTTATATTGACGGCAGAAAGAGTTCTTGAATATGTAGGTTTGCCTAAAATTGATTTTTTTATTGTTGACGAATTTTATAAAGTTAGTAACTTAAGAAATGATGATAGAATAGATGCTTTAAATATTTCTATAATGAAAATAATGGATTATAAACCTCAAGCCTTGTTTTTAACACCTTGTGTAAATTCACTTTCAGACAGATTTATTGAAAGATATAATGTTGTTTTTTTTAAGACAGACTATTCATTGGTTAATACTAATATAATAGAAGTTCGTAAAAATAATAGACCGCTGAAAAGTAACCAAAAAAAGAAAGAATTATTTAAATTACTTAAAGAACTAAAAGAACCAAGTATAGTGTATGTAAAATCACCAAATGAAGCGTATAAATTAGCCAATGAATATATAAATTATTTAAAACCTACTAATTTTGCTAATAGTAATTTACCAGTATTTGAATGGATGGATGAAAATATATCTGAAAAATGGAAACTTAAAAAACTTATGATGAATGGAATTGGAGCTCATAATGGGGCTTTACCTCGACATATAGTGTCTTCTGAAATTGAAATGTTTAATAATGGAATTCTGTCAATTTTGTTTGCAACTGTGTCGTTAATAGAAGGCGTGAACACTGTTGCAAAGAATATCTTAATATACAGTCAAAATAAAGGAAGTAATCCTATCGATTTTTTTGACTTTGCTAATATTAAGGGTAGAGCGGGCAGAATGGGAAAGTACTATACTGGAAATGTTTATTTATTTAATGAGGAATTGCAACCTGAAGAATTTTCGATTGATGTTCCTTTTGTTGATCAAGCTAATATATCAGATGAGATATTATTCAGCATACCTGATGAATATGTTGAAGATAAAGATAGGAGAAAACTGTTGGAATCAGAAATACCAGGAGATTTACAGGCGATAATTAGAAAAAATCTAATTTCTGTGGAAGGACAGAAGAAATTATACAATTATATTAGATTAAATATTGGTAATTTATCTTATTTAAAGTGGAGTAGAATTCCTTCATATGAAGAATTATGGAGGACACTTTATTTGGCGTATAAATATTTAGACAATAATGATAGTGAAAAGTTTGCAAAGTCTCAAGCTATAATGGCGTTGGATATTATTAATAAATCATTAAAGGAAACAATTTTTAAAAGGGAAGAATTCTTAAGAAAAAAAAGATCAAATAAGAATTTTCATGAACAAGCTATTGAAGACGTTTTAAAGTTTGTTAGAAATGATGCGAATTATAAAATTCCGAAGTTGCTTTCAGTATTGGATTCTATTCAAAAATATACTTTTGAAAAGAATAGCAATCGTAACTATGGAGATTATAGCATATTCAATTCATTATTAGAGAATGGGCAAATAGGTGAAGATTTTAGATTTTTGATAGATTTTGGAGTGCCATCATCAGGAATAAAAAAAATAGAAGTTCAATTCAAAAAAGATAATAAAACATATAATGATAATGTGGAAATAATACCATGGTTGAGCCAAAATATTAAAATTTTGAAAAATATATTATTGGACTATGAGTATGATCTATTAAAAAAAGCTTTAAATTTTTAAGCTTAGTTAAAGGGAAAGAGAGATTGTCAATAATATTTTGGAGAGAAACAAATATATCATCTCTCCATCTCCTTACCCATATAAATTCCGTAATTTTTTAGTATCTTATAAAGCTCGTCCATAGTGGATTTTGAGGAAGAATACTCTTGCATAAGGGTGTTCTTTTTTTCTTGTAATTTATCAAGCTCAGCTAAAATATCCTTTGAATTTGGGAGCTTGGAATAGGATTTTTTAAGCTCTGAGAGAGCATTTTCATATAGGGTAATCTGAGCTTTGTACTCTTCAAAAAATGCCTTGTCAGACGGATTAGCAGTATATTCCTTGTAGCACGCTCTGTGTTTTTTAACGGTATGAACTTGTTCCATAGTGGTAGAAAGCTTCTGCATTTCCTTATCAATAGCCTTGATTTTCTCTTGTATATTTTGCCTTTCATCAGCTGCTTTTTGGATGTACTCATCAAGTTGCTTAACGGATTTAATACCTTGTTCTCTGAGGAAGATAACAGACTCAGCCATTGTATTAATGTTATGTTTGGTTGCCCAATATTCATAGCCTTTGCTTTCTTTTACTTTAACATTTGTGTTCATATCAATAACATTGCCAATGCGTTTTTTGACAGCAGGGGTTTTAATAGACGATATTTCTGCAATGCGTTCTTTTAACCTTTCTTCAGTATAATCTTCTCCGATTGTTTTAGATCTTATAAATCTCAGCTTATCTTTCGGTTTAAAAGCAATGTGTTTGCCATACTTAATTTGATAGCCAAGATCAGCCATTTTCTTTAGAAAATCATCCCAATCCTTAGACTGTTTAATCATTCTGTAAATGTCAAATTGAAGTCTACTTTTCCAAGAAGTACCACGCTTTGCCTGTTCATTCTCATACCAAGATTTACCAGCAGTTTTATATTTTCTTTTGTAA
>NZ_KV821204.1:0-589 GCF_001815585.1 Anaerococcus sp. HMSC075B03 | reverse complement strand
ACGTAAGCTTCGCCTACTTCTTTTGTTCCTTTGCTTTTGAATTGTAGGTACACTCTTTGTGGGGCTTCGCTTACTTTGCTATAGTCTGGTTCGTTTTTAAAGCTTACTTCTACTGAACCGTCTTTTGGTATGTTTGAAAATCTTTCTTTGTAGTCTTCTAGCCTTGGGGCTTTCCCTTCTACTATTATTGGTTTGCTTGAGCTTCTTTGTGGCGTGAATTTTTCGCCATGATCTTTATCTTCGTCATCGGATATGCCATCTCTGTCTTTGTCTCTGTACAACCAATATGTGATTTTTCTTACTAAGAGTTTGCCTTTTTTCTTTGCTTTGAATTTTAATGTTATTGTTTTAAATCCACTGCCGTCTTCTGGCCAACCTTCATTGCTTGGTTCTGGGATTCCTCTTATTGTTTTTCCGTCAAAGATTAAGCCTTTTGGTAGTCCATCTATTTCTTTTAATATTTCTGCGTCTTTATCTAGACTTGTTACTGTTGCTGGTCTTATTTCTTTGCCTTCTATCCACTTTTGACCGTTTGATTCCATTAGACTTGTGTCTATTACTTTTTGGTCTACTTCTATTTCTTCTTCTT
>NZ_KV821203.1:77475-83638 GCF_001815585.1 Anaerococcus sp. HMSC075B03 | reverse complement strand
GCACCCTTTAGGGTGTATAATTGCGCCCTTGTAACCAAGGGACAATTATGTTATTTCATCTTTAGGTGATTTTTCTACATCATCATCTACTCTTTCTTCTAAAATTTCCATTATGTTTAATCTTATTTCTTCATCATTTAACATTTTCATTAACTTATAAAATTCATCTATTGTTAAATTAATACTTTCTTCAAAAACACTTTCAAACACTGCACCTTTTTCTATAAGTCTTTTGTTTCTTGCTTTTCTTTCTTGCTCATTAAGTTTTTTCTTCAGCTGTATTTTTTGATTTTTTAATTGCTTAATGCTTTCTTCTTTCTTTTCGATCTGTTCTTCAATACTTAACTTTATTCTTTTAATTGCCATTTGTATCATTTCTTAAAATAAAAAAACGAATAGATTTTTATTTCTAATCGTTTTTCAGCTTAGTGTGGATTGTCAACACCTATTTGTACAATCTAAAATCGAACGTACTAATTTTAGATTAACTAATAACTACTAGTTAATCTTGATTGCCTATATTTAACTGGTGTCAAGTAACCTAATGATCCATTAACCCTTAGGTTATTGTTCCAATAAACATACTCTGATTATTGACGGTGCTATATCGTATTCTTCTCCCAATTTTTTATATGTGTTGTTACCTTGATTAAAGATTTCTACTATTTGCCTTTTGAAGTCTTCTTCGTAGTGTCTATCTAATTTAAAATCCTCTATGATTACTTATTATTTATTGTATCCATACCAGGAGACCTTTTTCAGATTTCCTGCTTGGTGTGCCGCTGTTTTAGCGGTGGGTATTTAGTTGTGAAAGTTCGTGGCAAGTTGACCCGATGTGTAGAGGGGCAATAAATTAAAACTTATTTATTATCAATCTCAAATTTTTTTTGTAGCATTTCCAGACTTTGATAAACGATTTTATATTGTTCATCTGTCCATTCTGATGTTAACTTCTGATTAAATTCTTTTAATGCTATACTTAAAGGTTCATATTTTAATCGTCCCCTTTCTGTAAGATATATTTTTTTGTTTCTCTTATCTTTAGGGTCTGTTTCTCGTGTGATATATCCCTTTTGCTCTAATGATTTAACCATTCGAGTCGTAGCAGCCTTATCTACCTTCACAAGTTTTGTTAATTCATCCTGAGTCAATCCATCCTGTTTTGTAAGTGCCATGTAATAAGGCTCTTCTCCGACACTTATATCAAATGGAACAACTACATTTTTTAATTCTTGCTGAATACATCTTGATAAATAAGTTATAAGTTTTCCAATGCTTTTGTTCACTTTATGCCTCTTTTCTTCTTAAAAATTTGTCCAATATCACATTCCAAAAAATACTAGAAAAATATCCAAATACAACATTAATAGGAAATGAGGAAAAATATATTTTCCAGAAATTCTCATCATATCCCTTCATTCTTAACAATCCACTTATAGACATAATTGCAGTAAAATATATCGCTGGAATTATTGATGAAAAAACTAAAAAAACAATATATGATTTTCCAGTATATAGTTTCTCTGTTACTTTTGCACCTATAAGTCCAGCCGGAAAAATCAAAGATGCTATACTTGCAACTATAGATTGTAATAACATCATTGCAAGTATAGACGGAAAAACAATTTTTCCAGTATTCATCTGAGACATAATACAACTCATTGTACTCCCCATCAATATAGGGAAAATATAACGTTTATATTTCATTACTCTTACCTCACTTTTAAGAATAACTGAAGTATATCACAAATTAGTTGATGCGTCAACTAATTTGTTTTTAAGCTTAGATCTCTTAAAATAATATTTTATTGGTAAACTTCGTAGTAAATACTTTTTATAAAAATTTTTCCTTTCAAAGGGTGGCTGGCGGCAGCCAGCGCAGGGGAAGCGTAGCGTCCGTGTTTGATTTGGAGCAGACCATGACTGCGGAAGCCGACATTCTGTCGGCTATTGGGGCATTCGGCGAGTGAATATGCAAGTATATCCGTTTGGCTCATTGATCGCACAAATCACAGCCCTCCGATTAGGAGCCTTCGGAGAACGCAATGCATCAATCTCTGATAGCTGTATAATTGCGCCCTTAGAAAATCTAAGGGAGATTTGATTATTTACAACACCCTTTATTTTTATTAATTTTCTCTCATTAGTTTTAGTGTTTCTTTAAATTCTTTTGTCTTTGTTGCTTCTTCAAGTAGGATTTTTATTTCTTCATCTGTTAGTTCTTCTGCATTTTCTATAAGGCTTTCTAAGATTGCTCCTCTTGTTATGAGCCTATGTGTTCTTTCTTTTCTTCTTTTTTCTATGTCTTGTTTTAATATCTTTTTTTCTTGATTTTTTAGTTGCCTTAATCTTTCTTCTTTATCATCAATTTTATCTTTTATTTCTTTTGATTCTTGTCTTATCTGATCTAATTTTTTCATACTTATATCCTTTCCTACAATAAAAAAGACGACTAGATTTTTATTTTTCTAATCGTCTTTTTTCTAAATGTTATACATTTCTATATTACATTTTAGTTTTACGTTTTCTATATATCTTTCCATGTAATCCCAATCTGGAATGTTATAACTTTTTGTTTATCTTTTTTATCATATTTTTCTCACTAAAGATAAAAGATGTAGGCTATTAGTAGATAAATTCTTCTGCCATTTTTATTTATATTATTAGAGCCCCACTCAATTTTAAAGCCCATTTCAGTGATTTTTTTCAAGCCTCTTGTAAATTATCAACCCTACATGATATGTGACTCAATTTTAACATTTATTTTATCTCCTTATTATATTTTCCAATTTTCTACTTTATCCCTGATTCTCATAAAACTTCTATATAGTCCCTCTTCTTCTATTAAATCTCTGTGTTTTCCTCTTTGAACAATTTCCCCATCGTCCAATACAAGTATTTGGTCTGCTTCCTCTATTGTTACAATTCTATGGGCAATAATAATTACAGTTTTTCCTTTACTTAAATTAGATATGGCTCTTTGTATTAAATATTCATTTTCTGGATCTATGCTAGATGTCGCTTCATCTAATATGATTATAGGAGCATCTTTTAGCATAGCCCTAGCTATAGATATTCTCTGTTTTTCTCCTAACTATAATTTTGTAATTTTCTCATCTGAAAAGTTTCCTATAATTCTTTTACTTTGATTATCGAAACATAAAATATGCTCACAACATTCTTCTATTAATTCATAGTCATGAGTTATTATGAAAATTGTCTTTCTTTCTTTAATTCCAACATATTTTTTGCCACCTCTTGCATATGGTAATAATCCAAACCACTTGTTGGTTCATCAAAAAAAATAATGTCTCTATCGGATACCATAGCTGTGGCAATAGATAGCCTTTGTTTTTGACCACCTGACAAACTCATAGGATGTTTTTCTAGCAAATGATATAGATTTAAAGACTTTAATATATCTATATACTTACCATCAGCATACTTAGCAGATAAGTTTACCTTCATCTCCTCTTCTACGCTTTCAGTAAATAATTGGTGATTAACATCCTGCATAACAATATAGCTTTTTTTAACCTTTGTTTTTTATCCATCTTTATCCCTGCTACTTTTATAACCTCTTTAGATTTCTTCTCAAGTCCGCAAAAGCAATTCATAAAAGTTGATTTACCTACCCCATTTAATCCAACTATACCAATAATAGAATTCATTGGTAAAAATATATTTTTAATATCTAAGAGTTCTTTTTCTTTTACTCTAAACTTTAAATAGTCTATTTGTATTAGGTTATTGTTTTTATATTTGTTTGCTTTGTTATCCGTAATATTCCCTATCCTGCTATAAAACTTTAATTTACGATTTTGATTACTTCTTAGTCCCATCTCTTTAAGAGCTTTATATGGGATATCTTCAAATTCATTTCCCGAGAAAGTTCGTTCTATTTTCCCCTCTTTCATATAACTGTTCATGGCTTATATCTATTTCTGATAATTGGTTTTTTTAAGCTACAGCCCCTTAAAACAAATAGCCAAGAAGTCGAATTGAACATTATAAGTTATGAATTTCTAGTTAAACCAAAACGGTCAGTAAATATGCCAAAATTAGGCTCACGAAAAAGAAGATTATAATTTTTGCAATCTGACTTTTCCCATTAAAACCAAAATTATCATAACCCTTAGCACCAACCGTCTCTGGGTAAACTTTAGTCGGCAATTTTAACTTGGTAAGCATGAGATAATCAAAAAAGATAATATCAAAAAGCTTATATCCTTCAAATAGTATTAAAAATCTAACAAAGGCTTGCTGAAAAGTTAAACTAAATTTTACTGTATCAACAATTGCCCAGCCTAGAACGGCTGCAATGGCTAGCAATCCAAGTATCATGATAAGTCCGCCGATTATATTGACCCAAATCGGTTTATCTGGCAACTTACTCATCATAACTTTGATATCATCAGGTGCGCCGAAATGCTTCGAGCCAAATTTCGGTATAATAAGTATAAAATTCATCATCATAATTGATGCTGTTAAGCAGATGATTGTTAACATACCAAGTGTTTTCATCAATTTAGTTTACCTCCTCTCTTGAAGTATAAACCATTTCGTAAATGGGAGCAATTTTTCTTAGTTGTGTCAACTAAATTCGTATAAATTTTCTTGCTAGTATTAGTGCTATACTTTTTTACAATTTATATAGTTATTTAAAATCTATAATCACAGATGTCTTCTTGTCAATGTCATTATACACATACAGGTCATGTATTAAGAAGTTTTGTAAATTATCAAATAAATTACTCACAAAACTTTGGATTCCAATCTAAAAGATATTTACAAAATCATTGACAAGATATAAAAACACCCTATATAAAGATTACAATTCTAAAATTGTAAGTAAGCTATCACAAATTATACATTATTTCAATAAAATTTTAGAAACGCTTATTAAGATTTTCTTTGATCCCTTGTAAATCAAGTGTAAAGAACTATAAGAATTTAAATCTCTTTTTCAAATTCATCTTCAAAACTAATAATATCATTAGGAGTGCAAGATAGAGCCTTACATATTCTTTCTAAATTCTTAAATGTAATTGGTTTATCCTTGCCCATTTGTGCCATAACATTTGTTGTTAGTCCTGCCATAGCTATTACATCTGTTTTCTTTAATCCTTTTTTCGCTAACTGTATCCATAATGGTTTATAGTTAAGTGCCATAATATCCCTCTTTTTCTGTTCATTAGATTTATTTAATTATAGCATAAATATTGATTTCATTCAATCTTACATTGATTTAGTGATTTGTTTTAGAGAATTTGTTGTGTTATTCCGTCCTTATTTTGAGTAAAAAAAGACGATAGAGTTTAATTATCTATTATCTCTTTCGTTTCTATTTAATTATTTGACTCGACAAACTGGAATTTGTCGCTTATTTCCATTCTTGGCTAAGGATTCGCATCATTATAAAATCGCTGTACTCATCGTTATAATAATATGCCTCTTCTAAAATACCTTCCTGCTTGAAACCGATTTTCTTGTAGAATTCCAGTGCATCTGTATTCAACCCTACCACGCCGATCGAGACACGATGCATCTCATACTCATGAAATGCCATGTCCAGCATGATGCGGATTGCTTCCGAACCATATCCTTTATGCTGCATTTCAGGGTCTGGAATAATAATCGTCAGATCTGTTTGGTGCCACGCGGGAAACATACGGAGCAAACCGGTCTCGCCAATAATATTACCGTCAAAATCAGTAATCGTAAACCAAACCGAGTCTTCCGATTTGTGGCTGACGTTAATAGTTCTTTTCTCCTCTTCTTCATCGGTTGTCTTCTCAAATCCGCATTGAAACATAACCTGCGGCTGATTAAACCAATAGGCGAAAAACGGAGCGTCTTCTTCTCTTTGCCTGCGCAGTATAATTTTTTTTCCTCTTATTTCTTCATGCTTCATATGGCCTTGCAGTCCTCTCTTTTATCCCGATAAATTCTAATTTATCTAATTCTATTATATCAAATAGTCTACTATTTTTAAATAATCCCTCGCCCGTGTAGACTCTTACAGTAAATATTACAATCTTGTTATCACTGTATTACCATTTATCTTAGTTTTACCCTTTCGTGTAATATACTTTTTAATATCAAAACCATTTCTCTCATCATAATCTTCCAGCAACTTGTAATTCTTATGCTTTGTAATATC
>NZ_KV821203.1:649-77375 GCF_001815585.1 Anaerococcus sp. HMSC075B03 | reverse complement strand
AATTCTTATGCTTTGTAATATCGAATTTATAAGATAAGAAAGATTTTACTCCACAAACAAGTTCAAGCACCTCCATATCTTTATTCAAATGAGGACGAATGTATTCGCAAACTCTATCATATACTCCTTTGTTTTTTTCATGAAAGGAGCATATAGCTTAGCAAATTTATCCCAAAATTTTTTATTGCTTTTATCAATCATTTCAACGCTCCTTTAAATATAAAAATGATACTATCAATCTTTATATTGAGCCTAATTTCTAATTGATACCTTGCAAGAAAGGAATAATAGCTGTTCCTATACCGAGCATGAATGTCTTAAATGCTGAGAGTCATAGGCAGTCTTCCTTTCTATTCAATCATTTTGAAGTGTCTCAAGGCATCCATGATGGCTTCTTCTTTTTCAGGTGTACACTGTGGGATAATTTGTTTCTCCTTTTTAGACTTGTTGTAATGTTCTCGTAATTCTATTCCACATTTCCTTTTTATCTGTGCAATATATAATGTCGAAACTTTTAAATCAAATTTATTCCAAACATATTCTTTGATTTGAGCATATGTTGCCTTACTTTCGGCACTTATCAAATCAAGCTCATCCAGCTCAATTACAACGTCTATATGCTTATCGACATCGAGTTTGGACAACAGAGCTACCGTCTCCACATGCATAGTCTCTGAAAACATATCACATCCCTTGATTTTTTCAAGTTTATATCCCCTATCTTGAAATCTATTTATATCCCTTGCAAGTGTTTGGGGATTACAGGAAATGTAGACTATTTTTTTTATTTTTGTTTTTGCTATTGTTTTTATTATTTCTTTATCAAGACCAGCCCTTGGTGGGTCTAGAACTATGGCGTCTATTTTTTCTTTTTTTATAAATTTATCGTCTATGTAGTTTGCGTTTTTTGCTATGAATTTATAATCTTTTAGATCATTTTCTTTTGCGTTTTCTTTTGCATCTTTTATGGCGTTTTTGTTTATTTCTATTCCTACAACATGATCATCGTTTATGGCGATTGAGCTTGTTGCTGAGCCACAAAATAGGTCTAGGACTTTTTGATTTTCTCCTAGAAAATCTTTGGCTGTTTTGTATAATTTTTCTGTCATATAATCATTTACTTGGTAAAAATCGTTCATAGATATTTTGAATTTTTTTCCTAATAGATTATATATGAGATAATCTTTGCCTGAAATATTTATTTTTTCTTTTTTATTTATTAGGTTAATGTTGTAAGTTGAATCTTTGTATTGATTTTTTATATATGGGATAATTTTTTCGTCTTTTATTTTTATATTTAAAAGTATTTCTTTTTCGTTTGCTCTTATTGTTATTTCTTCCAGGCTATTTGGATATTTTTTTGTAATATCTTTTGTGATTTCTTCTATTTTTTCTAGATTTTTTCTTATTAAATCTTTCGCTAAAAGGCAATCTTTTATTTCTACAAGGTCATTGGAATATTTTTTGTTATAGGCTAGTTCTCCTTCTTTTGTTATTTGTAGCCTAATTTTATTTCTATATCCAAATTCTTCTCCTTCTAGTATTTCTATATCATCAATTTTTATTTTTGCTGATTTTAATAGGGCATTTTTTATTAAATTTTTCTTTAATTTTATTTGACTTTTATAATTTATATCCATAATAGAACAACCACCACATTCATAATAATATGGACATGGTGGTTTTCTAAGGTAGGGGGATTTCTCTAAAGTTTTTGTTTTTTCTGCTTCAAAGAAATTCTTTTTTTCATTATTTACTTTTATATTGCAAACTTCTCCGTAAATCGCGCCTTCTATAAAGGCAGTTTTACTTTCTGTTTTTGCAACTGCCCTACCGTCTTGTAGAATATCAATTATTTTGATATTTTTTATTTCCATTATAATACCTTTGCTTCTCCCTTGTAGATTATTCCTCCAAGTGGATCAAGTGTTATTGTATCTCCGTCTTCTAATAGGTTTGTAATATTTTTTACTCCAAGTATTGCTGGAATTCCAAAATGGATTGCTACAACTGCTGTGTGGCTTGTTAGTCCTCCATTTTCTGCAATAACTCCTGAAGATCTTTCCATAAATTCGTTTATATCTTTGTCGGTATATTTTGCAACAATTATATCTCCGTCTTCAAATTTTCCTTCAAGTTCTTCTTTTGTAGAACCAACTACAACTTTTGCTGAAACGGATTTGTTTCCAACTCCTGTTCCATTTGCAATTATATCTCCAATTACGTGAACTTTTATTAGGTTTGATGTTCCTGAAACTCCAAGTGGAATTCCTGCAGTTAAAACTGTCAAATCTCCTTCTTGTACGTAATTTTCTTTTAATGCTCCAACTATTGCTCTTTCGATTAATTCGTCTGTTTCATGAGCTGTATCTACAATTATAGGATACACTCCCCAAGATACTGACAATCTTCTTGCAACTTTTTCATCTATTGTACAAGCAATTATATTTGTTCTTGGTCTAAATTTAGAAACTGCCTTTGCTGTATTTCCTGATGCTGTACAAGTAATTATAGCTTTTGCTCTCAATTGACTTGCTATTGTACAAGTTGATTTTGAAATTGCGTTTGTTGTTGTAATTTTTCTATCTATTTCTGTTTGATAAATATTTTCTTCGAAATCGTCTGATAATTCTGTTGTAATACAAATATCTCTCATAGTTTTAACAGCTTCTACTGGATATTTTCCTGCTGCTGTTTCTCCTGAAAGCATTACACAATCTGTTCCATCTATAATTGCATTTGCAACGTCGGTTGTTTCTGCTCTTGTAGGTCTTGGATTTCTTTGCATTGAATCTAGCATTTGTGTAGCTGTAATTACTGGTTTTGCAGCCTTATTACATTTTCTGATAATTTCTTTTTGTACAAGAGGAATAAGCTCTGTTCTGATTTCTACTCCCAAATCTCCTCTTGCAACCATAATTCCATCGCTCGCTTCGATTATTTCATCAGCATTATCTACACCTTCTTGAGATTCTATTTTTGATATAATCAAAATATCTTCTCCGCCATGATCTTCAAGGACTTTTCTTATATCATAAATGTCTTCTTTTTTTCTAACAAAAGATGCTGCTATCATGTCAATGCCGTTTTCAATTCCGAATTTAATATCATCTACATCTTTTGGTGTTATTGATGGTAGGTTTGTAACTCTTCCCGGAAGATTTACTCCTTTGTTATTAGAAATTACTCCATTATTTTGTACTCTACAAACTATTTCTGTTCCATCTTTAATTTCAATTACTTCAAGTTGAATTAAACCATCATCTACTGAAATTATTGAGCCTTTTTCTACATCTTGTGGTAAGCCTTCGTATGAAACTGATACAATATCTTTGTTTCCAACAATATTTCTAGTTGTTAGTGTAAAAATATCATCTGGTTTCAAGAAATATTCCTTTTCTTCAAATTTTCCAATTCTAATTTCTGGACCTTTTGTATCAAGCATAAGTCCCAAAGGAACATTTAATTTTCTTCTTATTCTTTTTATAGTTTTAATTTTTTCAAGATGTTCCTCATGAGATCCATGTGAGAAATTTAATCTTGCAACATTCATTCCATTTTTAATCAATTGCTCCAAAACTTCTGGAGATTGTGAAGCTGGTCCTATTGTACATACAATTTTGGTTTTCTTTAATATATCTGGTTTCATAACTTATCCTCCACCTATTCCTATTTATTTAGATAATTTGTTAGCAAGTCTGTAAAGATCTTCATTAAAATCAGAATTCATTGATACTGCTTCATCTATGCTAACTTGATTTATTTTTCCATTTGTATAGCCTAAAGCTATATTTGTTTTTTCTTCGTTTAATAATTCTGCTGCTGTTGCCCCCATAATAGAACCTAATAATCTATCAGCTGAAGATGGAGAGCCTCCTCTTTGAACGTGACCTAGAACTGTAACTTTTGTTTCAACTCCACTTCTTTCTTCAACTTCTTTTGCTACAGTATATGGATTGCCAACTCCTTCGGCAAGAACTATAAGATGGTGTAATTTTCCTCTTTTTCTTCCGTGATTTACTTTCTCAACTATTTCATCAATTGAGAATTTGTGTTCTGGAACTATGATTGATTCTGCTCCACCTGCAAGTCCTGAAAATAAAGCTAAATCTCCACAATTACGTCCCATAACTTCTATTACAACTGCTCTTCCGTGAGATGATGAAGTATCTCTTAATTTCCCAATAGCATCAGTTACTGTTTCAATTGCAGTAAAAAATCCTATTGTAAAATCTGTATAGCCCATATCATTATCAATTGTGCCCGGAATTCCTATGGTTTTTATTCCCAAATCACTAAGAGCCTTTGCTCCTTTAAAAGAACCATCTCCACCAATTACGATTAGTCCTTCGATTCCATAATCTTTAAGGATTTGAGCTCCTCTTTTTTGACCTTCTGCATTTTTAAATTCAGTTGATCTTGCAGTTCCAAGAATTGTACCACCTTTATGGATAATATCGGCAACTGATGAAACATTCATTTCATAAATATCTCCTTTCATCAACCCGTCATATCCATTTCTTATTCCTTTTACTCTCATTCCATTGTTTAGGGCTGTTCTTACTGCAGCTCTAATCGCTGAATTCATTCCCGGTGCATCGCCACCACTAGTAAGTATACCTATTGTTTTCATTGTTTCTCCTTTAAATTAATTTAACATTATCCTTCCCAAGTTTCAACTTCAGATAATTTATTATATCTGAATTTTGGTCAATCCACAAGCTTTTATCAAGTTTGACTGTCTTTTTTTTGTCAGAAAAATAAATTATCACTGGTGTGCTACCATGGTTACTCATTAGATCTTTTCGTATTTTATTATACCTTACATATTCCATTTTTATATACAAATTTTTAAAAGAATTTTCATCAATTTCTTTTATATTTGATACAATCAATTTCAACTCATCATCACTAGATTGTAGATTTCCACTAACCATCACAAGTGTATCATTTTCAATTATATTTTTTACATCTTTATAAATATTTGGAAAAATTATCATCTCTATTGATCCAGACATATCTTCCAAAGAACAAAATGCCATTAAGGTACTTTTTTTTGTCATAGTTTCAGATTTATTTGTAATAATTCCTGCCATTGTTACACTTTTATTGTCAAATTTATCTAAATCTACTGGTCTTAGCTCACTTAAAATTTCCGTTGTAAAATTTACATAATTTTTTAAATTATTTCCTAAAGAATTTAAGGGATGATCTGAAATATAAAAACCTAAAACTTCCTTTTCTAATTTTAATTTTTGCTTGTTTTTATATTCATTAACTGGTGGAAATTTTATGTCATCTATTATTTCTTCTTTGTTTTGGTCAAAATCAAGCAAATTCATTTGACCTTTTAAATTCACTTTCTCATTATCATGAATTGATTGAAGAGCTGTTTCGTGTACTGCCATAAGCTCTGATCTTTTGTATCCTAGACAGTCAAAAACTCCTGCTTTTATTAGAGATTCCAAGGCTTTTTTATTTAAAACTGTTGGATCATTTGCCTCAATTCTTTCTAGAAAATCTTTAAAGCTTTTAAATTTTTTCTCTTTTCTTAAATTGACAATCAAATCTATTAAATTTTCTCCAACATTTTTTATAGCTGAAAGACCAAATACTATTTCATTTTTATTTGCTACAAATCTTCTTTTTGATTTATTTATATTTGGTGGAACAATTTTTATTCCAAGCCTTTTTGCCTCTGAAATATATAAATAAACTTTAGAAGAATTGCCCATAATTGAAGTCAATAGATTTGCCATATATTCTTCTTTAAAATAATATTTCAAAAATGCAGTTTGAATAGCTACTAAGGAATAAGCCGCTGAGTGAGATTTGTTAAAGGCGTATTTTGCAAAAGAAATCATTTCATCGTATATCTTATTGGCATTAATTTCTGAAATACCATTATTTACACAACCTTTTACTTCATATTCTCCACTTTGATTTTTCTTTCCGTGCACAAATATTTCCCTATTTGCTTCCATTACGCTCATTTTCTTTTTGCTCATTGCTCGTCTTAGATTGTCAGCTTCCCCAAGCGAAAATCCAGCAAGTTTTTGCACAATTTGCATAACTTGCTCTTGGTATACAATTATTCCGTAAGTTACTTCAAGAATTGGTTTTAAAGCATCATCTATGTAGGATATATTTTCTGGATTTATTTTGTTTTTTATATAATTTGGAATTTGATCCATTGGTCCTGGTCTAAAAAGTGAATTTGCTGCAACCAAATCATCGAATCTTGTTGGTTTTAAATTTTTAAGAAAATTTCTCATACCAGCTGATTCAAATTGAAAAATCCCAACTGTTTCAGCCTTGGTAAATTGACTTATAACTTTCGGATCATTTTCATCAATTGCCCCAAGATCAATATCTATATTTTTATTTTTCTTTATATCCTTTATTGTATCTTGAATTACTGTAAGATTTCTAAGTCCCAAAAAATCCATCTTTAACAAACCCAATTCTTCAATTTCTGTCATATTAAATTGGGTAACTATCTGATCGTTTGATAAAGCAAGAGGAACAATATCTGTTAAAATTTCCTTGCTTATAACAACTCCTGCCGCATGGATTGATGTATGCCTTGGTAAGGCTTCGATATTTCTTGCAGTATCTATCATTCTTTTTGTTTCAACATCATTTTGATATTCGTAAGCTAATTTTTCAGTAGAATCAAGAGCCTTATCAATTGTCATTCCTATTGCTTGAGGAATTAATTTTGCTATTTTATCAACCTTATTGTAGGAAATATTCATAACCCTTCCCACATCTCTTATGGCATTTCTTGCCTGCATCCTACCAAAAGTTACTATTTGCGAAACATGATCTCGTCCGTAAAGTTCATATACATATTCAACTACCTTATCCCTATTTTCATAGCAAAAATCTATATCAATATCAGGCATTGAAACTCTTTCTGGATTTAAAAATCTTTCAAAAAGCAAATCATATTTTAAAGGATCAATTTGTGTAATATCGAGAGCATAAGATACAATTGAACCTGCTGCTGATCCCCTACCAGGTCCTACTGCAATCTTATTATCTTTGGCATATTTTACAAAATCCCAAACAATTAAAAAATAATCTACATAACCCATATTATTTATTACGTCGATTTCTTTTTTTGCTCTTTTTATAATTTTTTCATCTAAATTTTTGTATTTTTTTATAAGACCTTCTTTTACTAGAATTTTTAGATATTCAAGATTTGTTGTATCTTTTGGAAGTTTTGTAAAATATGGTAGGTGAGGATTATGAAATTCTAGGCTAACATTGCACATAGCAGAAATTTTTTGTGTATTCTCAAAAGCTCTTGGAAAATCTTTAAAAATTTCTTCCATTATTTGAGAATCTTTTAGATAAAATTCATCAACAGGCATTTTCATCCTATTTTCATCTTCTAATAAAGAACCTGTTTGGATACATGATAAAACATCTTGATAAAAGGCATCATTTTTTTCAACATAATGAACATCATTTGTGCATACCAGTTCTATATCCAAATCCTTGTGAATTTGAAGTAATACTTCATTAACTTTTTTTTGTTCTTTTAAACCATGATATTGTACTTCCAAATAAAAATTTTCTTTGCCAAATAAATCGAGATATTTTTTTGCTGTAGAATATGCTTTTTTTATATCATTTTCTAAAATTCTTTGATTAATTTCTCCATTTAAGCAAGCTGAAAGACCTATCAAGTCTTCTTTGTATTCTTTTAAAACTTCAAAATCTATTCTTGGCTTATAATAATATCCTTGTGTGTAGGCTTTTGATACGATTTTTAAAAGATTTTTATAGCCATTATTATTTTTTGCCAAAAGAATAAGATGGTAATATCTTTTATTTTGGGGAGTTTTTATTTTATAATCATTTTCACAAATGTAAACTTCACAACCAATTATTGGTTTAATATTATTTGCTTGGCATTTTTTGTAAAATTCTATGACCCCATACATATTTCCATGGTCTGTTATTGCGCAAGAATCCATTCCAAATTCTTTTAGCTTTTCCATTAATTTATCAATTTTTGTAAAACCATCTAAAAGTGAATATTCTGTATGAAGGTGGAGGTGGGTAAAATTATTTGTCATTATTCCTCACTTTCTGCAAGTTTTATAAGTTTTTGGAGTCTGTAATTAACCTTAGCTTTTGAAAGGACTGGCGTCATCATTTTGCCCAATTCTTCAAGAGAAATATAAGGATAGGCAAGCCTTAATTCGGCAATTTTTTGCAAATCTTCTGCTTGATTTTCTAAAATATTTTTTTCTTTTAATTTATTTATTGCATCAACTTGTCTAAAGGCTGCTTTTACAGTCCTATCAATATTTGCCTTGTCGAAATTTGTTTGCCTATTTATGTCATTTCTAATAGACTTCATCGCCCTTACATTTTCTAAATCAAAAAGTGATTTATTTGCTCCAATTAAAGCCAAAAAATCTGAAATTTTATCAGAATCTTTTATGTAAACACAATAAGAATCATTTCTCAAATTTAATTTTGGATTTATAGAAAATTCTTCCATAATTTTTCCTATCAAAAGCGCTTCTTCTTTTTGTTGAACATTAATTTCAAGATTATAGCCCCTATAGGGATCATTAATTGAGCCTTTAAGCAAAAATGCCAATTTCAAAATAATCTTTTTTTCATTTCTACTTTTGATATTTTCAAAAAAATTTTCAAATTCATATAAGCTATAAGAATCTGCAAGTGCTAAAATTTTATCTGCCACTTTGCTATCTTCTACCAAGACAACATAAGACCTATCTTTTGAAAATTTTCTTTTATTTTGGATTTCCATAGCTGGAGAATAGTTATATTTTTCTTTTATAATCTTGTAAATATATCTTGCTTCTATGTTCTCGCTTGCCTTAAATAAAATTTGGTAAGAATTATTCACTATCCTAATAGAGCCTTGAAAATAAAAGTAGGCTAATAATTCCATATCAATCTCTTTATAATCAGGCTCTTTTTTTAATATTTCTTTTTTACATCTTTTTGAAAAAGACATATAATCACTCTCTATTCAATCATTTTTTCTTTAATTTTTTCTATAATTTTCTTTTCAACACCTGCATATTCTAAGTATGCATCATAAGTTCCATATTTTCTTTGTATATACTCAATGGCTTCTTTTATGTTGTATGGAGAAGTTATCCTAAAAACTGATTCGTTTTCATTTTGCCCATACCTATCTACATAACCCAAATTAGCAGAAGAAATTTCATAGTCAGCCATAATATCTGTCCTAAAAACTCCTACAAGTCCAAATAAAATCATAGAAATAATTCCAGTTCTATCTTTACCTTCTTGGCAATGAAAAAGTACACTTCCATCAGCATTTGCCATTATTTCAAAAATCTTTTTTATAGCAGGAAAATTATCAATTAATGTAATATAAGATTTTCCTATTGTATCTTTTTTTTCAATTAATCTTTGGATTTCTTCCTGGCGCATTGGCCTTGGAGAAAGCGATACATTGTAATGAGAAAATTTTTCTTTTAAAATTTTGATTTTTTCATAATGATATTTGATTTCGTCATCACGTCTTAAATCAATTATTGTTGATACATTTAAATCTTTCAATAAATCCAAATCTTTTTTTGTGCAAGAATCAAGATTTGCACTTCTAATAAAAGATTTCCAAGAAGTAATTTCCCCATCAATGGTTGGGTAACCTCCCAAGTTTCTAGCATTTTTTATATTTTCAAATGGTAAAATTTTTAAATATTTTATTTTTTCCATTTTTCCCTATCCCTGTGTTTTCTCACAACTATATAATCGCTATCCTTGAGTTTTTCATAAATTTTCTCACACATATAAACTGACCTGTGTTGACCACCTGTGCAACCAAATCCAATAGAAATTGAGTTTTTGCCCTCCTTAATAAAATACGGAATAAGCTTTAACAAATTATCATACACCAAATTTTTAAAGTCATTTGCAATTTCAAAGCCATCAAGATATTCTTGTAGTTTTTCGTCAGTTCCATTTAGGTGCTTTAAATCTTTTATATAAAAAGGATTAGGTAAAAATCTCAAATCAAATACTACATCAACATCAAGACTTAGACCATTTTTATATCCAAAAGAAAATAAATTTATAATGAAATTTTCTTTATTTTTAGAAAAATTAAGGAGAACTTTTTTTAAATCCTTGTTATTATAAGAGCTTGTATCAATTATAATATCTGCCATTTCCTTAATTTTTTTCAATTCTCTTTTTTCCTTTATAAGTCCATCTTTTACATCTCCAAAAGAACCCAAAGGATGAGGACGTCTTAGTTCATTATATCTTTTTAAAATTGTTTCATCTTGACTTGTAAGATAAATTATTTTAGTATCTTCGTTTATTTTTTTTAGATTTTCCAGATTTTCTACCAAATTTTTATCAACTTTTATAGACCTAAAATCAACAACACAAGCAAGCTTGTCTATTGGTTTTTCCTGCTGTTTATTTAATTTTATAAAACTTTCCAAAAGTGTTGCAGGAACATTATCCATAGCATAATAATCAAGATCTTCAAAAATTCTAAGAGCTGTCGATTTTCCAGAGCCACTAAGTCCTGTTATTATTTTTACCTTCACTATTTTTCTCCTATGACTTTAACTTCCCTTTCAAGTTTAAAACCAGTTTTTTCAAAAACAATACTTGCAACTTCCTCAATAAAATTAATCATTTCCTCATAACTTGCATTACCATTATTAATTAAAAATCCACAATGTTTTTCGCTAACTTGACAATCGCCTTTTCTATAGCCCCTTAAACCACATTCATCAATTAATTTAGAAGCAAAAGAGCCAACAGGTCTTTTGAAAGTAGAACCTGCAGATTTTTTATCAAGAGGTTGTTTTGTAACCCTTCTGTTTGTAAAATCCTCATATTTTTCATAAATTTTTTCTTTATCATCTTTTTTTAATTCAAAAATCGCCTCAGAAACAACCAAATCATCATCAAAAACCTTAGAATGTCTATAAGAAAAATCCATATCCTCATTAGAAACTTCTAAAATTTCCCCAGTTTTAGAAACCAATCTTACACTTTTAATTATATCTTTCATCTCAACGCCATAAGCTCCTGCATTCATAGCAACAGCTCCACCAAGGCTTCCAGGAATTCCAGAAACTTCTTCCATGCCTGTTAAAGAATTTTCAAAAGAAAATTTGCTAGCTTTAGATAAAAGACATCCCGCACTTACTCTTAACAAATTTCCATCAAGAGAAATTCTGTCATAATTTTTAGAAATAATTATAACACAACCCCTAATTCCTTTATCAGTAACCAAAATATTTGTCCCGTTACCAATGATTGTTGTTTCTATATTATTTTTTTGATTAAATTTAATTAAATCTACAAGTTGATATTCTTCTTTTACTTCCACCAAGACATCCGCTTTGCCACCAATGCCAAAATTTGTATAATTTTTTAATTGTTCATCAAATTTAATAATTCCAAAATCTTTATTTTCATACAATGACTTATAATCCATAAAGCCTCCTTGTCTAACTACTTACTAAAATCTATTTTTATTATACTCTTATTTGATTTTTTGTCTGTTTTTCTATATAATAGCTAGTAGCGATTATATTTGAAAATTTGATATAAATTTGATATAATAACTAAGATATTTCTAAGACATTGGAGGTGTAAAGTATGGCAAGAGAATGTGATATCTGTGGAAAAGGTACAAAATTTGGTAACAAAGTTACTTTCTCACATAGAAGACTAAATAGAAACTTTAAACCAAACGTTCATAAATTAAGAGCTAAAGTTAATGGAAGCGTAAAAACAATCAACGTTTGTACTAAATGTATAAAAAGCGGAAAAGTAGAAAAAGCTTAATAAGAATTTTATAGTGCTATAAGCACTATTTTTTCATTAAAAAAATCTCTTTCGAAATTATAAAATAATAATTTCAAAAGAGATTTTTTATTTTTTTTATTCATTTATTATTTTTTTATATTTTTCAACTTGTCTAGAAATTGAATTTTCATTATTAGAAAAAATATCAGAACCACTTACAACCAAATCAACACCTGCATCAATTACTTTTTTCAAATTAAAATCTTTAATTCCCCCATCGACTTCAATAAGGCAAGATAAATTTTTTTCATCGATAAGTGCTCTAATTTTTTTAATTTTTTCTAAAGAATCTTCCATAAAAGATTGGCCGCCAAAACCTGGTTCAACGCTCATAATAAGACACAAATCAATTTTTTCTAAATATGGAATGATTTTATTTATATCAGTTTTTGGTTTAAAAGTAAGACCAACTTTCATACCAAAAGATTTAATTTTTTCAATAGTTTCATCCAAATTAGAGCAAGCCTCATAATGAATTGTAACTATATCAGATCCACATTTTTTAAAATTTTCAATATATCTTATAGGCTCTTCAATCATCAAGTGAGTATCAAAAACAAAATCATTATCTTTTCTAATAGCTTTTATTATAGGAAAGCCAAAAGAAATATTTGGGACAAATTTCCCATCCATTACATCAATATGAAGATATTTAATATTAGATTTTTTCAATTCGTCTAAATCTTTTTGCAAATTAGAAAAATTTGCTGATAAAAGTGATGGGGCTATCTCTACCATGTTTGTCTCCTTTTTTTTATTTCTTCAAACAACAACAAATAATTTTCATACCTAGTTTTTTCAACAAGTCCTTTTAAAAGATCATCTTTAACTTTACACTTTGGTTCATTGATATGATTACAATTATTAAATTTACAAGAATTATTATCAAATTCTTTAAAACAATATTTTAAATATTTTTCATCATCAATAAAATCAATATCAAAACTATCAAAGCCAGGTGTATCAAAAATATTTGTATTTTTTCCTAAATTAAAAATTTCAATATGTCTAGTTGTATTTTTTCCTCTCTTAGATTTTTCTGAAATCGTGCCGATTTCTATTTCATCTTCTACAAGATTATTTAAAAAAGTAGATTTGCCGACACCAGATGATCCAGAAACAGCAGAAGTTTTTCCATCCAAAATTTTTAAAATTTCATTTTTAGGAAAATCATTATAATTGTCAATAAAAACCAATTTATAACCTATTTTCTCATACATTTTTATAAATTCTAAATCTTTATCATCTGCCAAATCTTTTTTGGAAACTATTATTACTACATCAATATTTATATGTTCACACATAGCTAGGTACTTATCAATATTAAAAAGATTAAGGCTAGGATTTTTTATAGTAATAAAATATAAAATTTGGTCAATATTTGCTATGTTTGGTCTTTTAATTTCATTTTTTCTATCTAAAATTTTTGTAATATATCCTTTAGAATTTTCTGTGACATCAAATTCTACATTATCTCCAACCAGAGGTTTTATATTTTTTTTTCTAAAAACTCCCCTAGCCTTGCACATAAAAGTATCAAGTTCAGTTAGAACATAATATATTTCTTTTTGTGATTTTATTATTTTACCAATCATCTGTTTACTTCATAAACTCCTTGAGACTTATCATCTACTAAAATCTCAACTTTAGTGCCTATAACAGATTTAAAATCTAAATTAATATTTCCACTAGAATCAAGCTCTGATGAACTATGATTTTCGTTATATAAAAGATCTGTTCTTTGGTTACTATCAGATATTTTGTAAACTTTCACATTAAAACTATCTTTATCTTGAGGCCCTTTTATAGTAAATTTTACATTTACTTGCTTTTGCTTATTTTGATTTTCTTCATTGCTGTCATCTTTATTTGGATCTTTTCCATTTGAGACAACAAAATCAATTTTAGAGCCTTCAGCAACTTGAGTGCCAGCAGAAATAGATTGTTCAATTACAATTCCTTTTTTATAATCATCCGAATATTCATAATTAATATTTTCAACTGTAAGATTTGCATCTTTTGCAACATTGATTGCATCTTTTTCGTATGAGCCTATAAAATAAGGAACTTTTACATTTTTAACTTCAGGTTCTTCTTTTCCCAAACTTATTGTAACATCAACTTCACTACCTGCTTGAACTTTTTCATTTTTTTCAGGATCTTGCTCAATAATTTTATCTTTTTCAACCTTATCGCTATATTCTGTTTTTGTTTTTCCCAATTCTAGATCATGTTCTTTTAATTTTTCTTCAGCTTGATCTAAAGTTAAGCCAGAAAGATTTGGAACTTTAACTTCTTTTCCTTGGCTTATAACAAGATTTATAGTTGTGTTTTTCTTAACTTTTGTTTTTGGACTAGGATCTTGTTCCATTACCTTGCCTTTTTCGTAATTAGAACTATTTGCATAGCGAGATACATTTGCCTTTAGATTTTTTTCTTCCAAAATTTCTACAGCTTCTTCTTCACTTAAATTTATAACTGTAGGCACTTGTACCATGTTTGAATCTTTTGATTTTGCATAAAAATATCCCGCCACAATAACTGCCAATAGCATCAAAACAAATGGCAAAATCTTTCTTTTTTTTGATTTTTTTTCAGATTTTTTATCCGAATCATCAGTAGGTGTTACATATACAGCTTCATTTTCTTCTTTTTTGGGTTTTTGTTTTTTCTTTTTATTTTCAACTACAGGAATAAAAGATGTTTCTTGTATTTCATCTTTTGGTTTTTGAATTTTTGCTGTATCTTCTTTTTTGAAATATCCTATATCATAAGAATTATCTTCTAATGCCCTAATTAATTCATTAGCACTTTTAAATCTTTCTTGTGGATCTTTTTGAAGAAGTTTCATTATTATGTCATTTAATCTTGGAGATAAATTTTCATTTAATTTTATAGGGCTTTCTGGTTCATCTTGGATATGCATAACTGCAATTCCAACTGAATTATCCGCATCAAATGGAACTTTACCAGTTGCCATTTCATACATAACAACTCCAAGAGAATATAGATCTGATTTTTCATCAACAAATTTGCCCTTAGCTTGTTCTGGAGAAATATAATGAACTGTACCCAAAATTGATGATGTGTAAGTTATAGTTGCATTTGTAGAAACTCTAGCTATCCCAAAATCAGTAACTTTTAATAAGCCATATTTATCCATCAAAATATTTTGTGGTTTTATATCTCTGTGAATAATATTTGATGAATGAGCTTGATTAAGTGCTTGGGCAATTTGAATTGAATAATCCACTATATCATGATTAGATAAATTTTTTTCCCTATCAATTTTATCTTTTAGTGTTTCTCCATCAACGTATTCCATTACTATATAATGAATTTTTTTGCCTTCAATTAAATCTTCGCCTATATCATAAACACTTACAATATTTACATGTGTAAGTCTTGCTGCTGATAAAGCTTCATTAGAAAATTTCTTTACAAATTCTTCATCTTCAGCATATTGATCTTTTAAAATTTTTATTGCTACATCTCTTTGTAGAAGTCTATCAGTCGCCTTATAAACTTTTGCCATTCCTCCTACACCAATAAGATCTTGCAATTTATACCTATTACCTAAAATAATATTGTCCATACTTACCTCAAATCAAAATTGTAGTTACAGTGATATTATCATGTCCACCATTTTTTATCGCCAAATCAACTAGGCTTGATGAAATTTTATCAGCTGTAGAATTATTGGCAATAATAGCTTCTATTTCTACATCACTAACTTCATTTGTCAAACCGTCAGTAACCATAAGCATTATATCACTATCTTTCATATCCAAAGACCTAGAATCTGGTCTGATTTTACTTCCTACTCCAACTGCTCTTGTTATAGTAGACTTATTTGCAAAATTTTCTGCTTCATCTTCTGTAAGAGAGCCTGAATCTATAAGATCATTTACCAAAGAATGATCTCTAGTTATAAGTTGTAATTTTTTATCTGAATATATGTAGCATCGAGAATCTCCAATGTGTGTTATATGATAAGATTTTTTTTCATAATCTATGCAAACACAAACTGCAGTTGTTCCCATATTTGCATATTCTTCGTATGATTTTGATAAAGAAAAAATTTTATCATTTGCACTTTGTAAAGCTTCTTCTTGCAAGTCAATAATAGAAGAAAAATCTTTAATATTAGAATTTTTTATATATTCTAAATAATATTTTGCTGCAAGTTTTGAAGCAATTTCTCCTCCATTATATCCACCCATACCATCGGCTACAATAAAAAAACTATAATTTCCCAAATCAAGATTTCCATAATAATCCTGATTTTCACTTCTTACTTTGCCGATATTTGAAATAGTACTAAATTTCATTTCTACCTCGCATAGTTATTTCTAAGTTGTCCACATGATGCATCAATATCTGAGCCCATTGATCTTCTTATAGTTGCATTTAAACCCCTAGTTGATAATTTTTTTTGAAATTGATCCATTACATTAGACTTAGTTTTTGAATACTTAAATTCTTCTATTGGATTTAAAGGAATAAGATTTATATGAATATTTTTACCTTTAAAAAGTTTCTCCAATTTATCAATGTCTTCTTTTAAATTATTTACCCCATCTATGACAACATATTCATAAGAAATTCTTCTTTTTGTTTTTTCAAAATAATAATCACAAGCTTTAACAATGTCTTTTATTTTATATTTTTTTGCACTTGGCATATATTCCATTCTTTTTTTATCAAAAGCATAATGTAGAGAAACAGCCAAATTAATATCATATCCCAAATCTGCAAGCTTGTAAATTTTATCAACAAGTCCTACAGTAGAAATTGTTATTGCTCTGTGAGATAAATTTCTTCCATTGTCATCTGTAATTATTTTAATAAATTTTTCTATATTTGAAAAATTGTCTAAAGGCTCTCCTATTCCCATAACAACAATATTATTAATATCTGAATTTTCTCTTTCTAAAAGATAAATTTCTTCTATTATTTCAGATGCTAATAAAGATCTTTCAAGACCATTTTTAGTAGATGCACAAAATTTGCATCCCATTTTGCATCCTACTTGTGACGAAATACAAATTGTATTTCTATTATTGTATTCCATAAAAACAGCTTCAATAATATTTCCATCATCAAGTTCAAATAAATATTTTTTTGTTTTGTCAAAGTTAGATTTAAATTCTTTTAAAATTTTAATCTTTGGAAAATAAAAAATTTGATCTAATTTTTCCCTCATATCTTTTGACAAATCAGTCATTTTAGAAAAATCATTTATTTTATTTACATGAATTTGCCTAAAAACTTGTTTTGCCCTAAATTTTTGAAATCCTAAATTTAGAAAAATTTCTTCTAATTCTTTGATGGTTTTGTCATTTATTGTTTGTTTCATAATCATATCTTTTCAAATTTCGTCAAGAAAAATCCATCAGTTTCATCTTCAAAACTATTAAATTCCAAGTAATCTTTTCCGTTAATTTTTATATTTTTAAGCCTTCTTTTCTTGGATAAATAATTGAAATTATCTTTATTTTCAATACTTCCAATTGTACAAGTAGAAAATACCAAAATCCCACCTGTTTTTAAATATAAAAAAGCCTTATCCAAAATATTTTTTTGAAGTTTTGAAAGACTAATAACATCTTCCATAGTCCTATTATATCTTATCTCTGGTTTTCTATCCATAACCCCAAGACCAGAACATGGCAAATCACATAAAATATAATCAAATTTTTCTTTGTATTCTTCCTTTAAAATACTAGCATCAAAATTTGTAATTTCTATATTTTTTAGTCCTAATCTTTTAATATTTTCATTTATTTTTGATAATTTATTAAAAGAAATATCATTTGCAATTATTTTTGATGAATTGTCGCAAAGCTCAGCTAATAAAGATGTCTTTGTTCCTGGAGCTGCACATATATCTAAAATATTTGAATTTTTTTTAGGATTAAGAATCTCACAAACTTTTATGGAAGCTTCTGATTGAATAGTAAAAAATCCTTTTTTAAATTCTTCTGTGCTTGCCAAAGACTTAGGATTTTTAATTACAAGGCTTAAAGTCGAAATCAAAGAGTCTTCTACAATATATCCCCTATCTTCCAAAAGATTTCTTAATTTTTCTCTTGTGATTTTTGTTTTATTTATCCTTATAGATAATTTTCTTTCCTTATTCAAAGAATCTAAAAATTTTTGAGTATAATCTTTCCCGTATGAATCATTTAAATATTTTATAATCCACAAAGGCATGGAATATTTTATCGAATTAAATTCTTCATCATTTTCTATATTTATTTTTGATAAATTTTTTTCATCTCTTATATAAGATCTTAAAATAGCATTTACAAAAGATTTTGATTTAAAAGATACTTTTTTGGTAAGATTTACTAATTCATTTACTATTGCATAATTTTTTCTATCTAAAAAATGAATATTATAAATTCCAATTAACAAAATAAGTTTTACCTTTTTGTCCAATTTTTTCACTTTTATTTTTGACAATTTTGCCAAAATGTACTCAAGATATAACTTATTTTCCAAAACTCCATATATGTTTTTTGTTATATAGGAAATGTCTTCTACTTTTTTTGCTATTTCATTAATAATATCTGTAGATTTTTCATTTTTGTAGGAAATTCTATAAAGGCCATCTAATATTAATTTAAAATCTTCCATATTATCCTAAATAAATTCCTTCTTCAAAATCATTTCCAAGTAAAAAAGATTTTGTATCCATAGCTTTTTTGCCTGGAAATTGAATTTTTTCAATTCTTACCCCACCATTTTTACAGCCAATAATAATTTTGTCATTTTTGTTAGCCTTATATACAAAAGATATTTTTGGATTTTCAATTTCAATTGGGCTTGCTTTTAAAATTTTTACATTTTCGTTTTTATATGAAAAATAAGCCTTTGGAAATTCTACAAAAGCTCTAATTTTATTTATTATTTCTTCTTTTGATTGATTAAAATCAATCTTTCCCATTTCTTTTGTAATTTTTTTTGTAAAAGTTGCCTTGTCATTATCTTGCTTTATTCTATTTTTCATAAAATCATCATAATTTAATACAGACTCAAGTATAACTTCACTTCCAATTTTTGATAGTTTTTCACTTAAAGATGTAAAATCATCTTCAGCCTTTATTTCAACTTCTTTTTGATTTAAAATATCTCCAGAATCCATTCCTTTTTCTATAAGCATAGCTGATGCATGAGTTTTTTTGTCACCATTTAATAGGCTAAATTGTACTGGACTAGAGCCTCTGTATTTTGGTAAAGATGATGGATGCAAGTTAATTATTTTATTTTTATATTCTTCTAATAATTTTTCTTTTATCAACTGACCAAAAGCAACTACTACTATATAATCAATATTTTTTTCTTTTAATAAATTTATAAATTCATCTGTGTTTACACTATCTGGAGTAACAACTTCAATATTATTATCCAAAGCATATTGCTTAACCACTGTTGGCTTAAATTTATTTCTATTTCTTTTTTTATCTTTTCCACTTACTACTAAACTTAGGTTTATATTTTCGTTTTTATTAAGAATATCCAAAGTTTCTAGTGAAAACTTTGGACTTCCCATAAAACATATATTTATTTTATTCGTCAAATTTAACTTCCTCTTCATAATTATCTATAAATAAAATCCCATTTAAATGATCAATTTCATGGCAAAGAGCAACAGCTTTTAGGCCTTCAGCCTCTATTTTTTTCTCATTTCCATTTTCATCCAAATATTTTACAACAACATGGGCAGGTCTTTTTACATTTGCATTGAAATTTGGAACTGAAAGGCAACCTTCAACCCCAACTTGTTCTCCATCTTTTTCAATAATTTCTGGATTTACAAGTTTAATCAAACCATCTTCATCTCTAATGTCCACAACTATAACTCTTTTTAAAAGTCCTACTTGTGGTGCTGCAAGTCCAACTCCATCAGCCTTATACATTGTTTCTGCCATATCATCTAATAAAATTTTAATTCTATCATTAACTTCTTTCACTTCTTTTGAAGTTTTTCTTAAAATAGGATCTCCAACTTGTCTTATATTTCTAATTGCCATTTTTTCTCCTTCTATTTTTCATCATCAAAATCTATCGAATAAATTTTTGAAATTCCACCGTCACCAATTGTAACTCCATGAATTTTTTCTGCCAATTGCATGGTAGTTTGTCTGTGAGTTATCATTATAAATTGAGTTTTGTCAGATAAGGATTTTAAATAATCTATATATCTTTTTATATTTGATTCGTCCATAGCCGCATCAATCTCATCTAATAAAGAAAATGGAGCAGGATTTGTTTCAAATATTGCAAATAATAAAGCCACAGCCGTTAGTGATTTTTCTCCACCAGAAAGTAAGCTTATATTTTTTGTACTTTTTCCTGGAGGGCAAGCGGATATATCAATTCCAGCATCCAATAAATCATTTGAATCAAGTCTTAGCTTTGCCTTTCCTCCCATAAACAATTCCTTAAATATCCTTTGGAATTTTTCATCTATTATATTGAAATTTTTGATAAATTCATCTTTCATATCTTCTTCAAGTTTTTTTATCATTTTTTCAATATCTTTTTTGGACTTTTCAAGGTCAATTTTTTGCTTATCTAAAAATTCAAATTCTTTGTAGGCTTTTTCAAAATCTTCTTTTGAATTTTCATCAAAAAATCCGACTTGAGTCAATTTTTTTTGAAGATTAAATAATTCTTCCTTTTTAATTTGCTTTGAAGAATTTTCGTAATTATTTTCTTTTAAATCTTCTAGCGATTTTGAAATAAATGGTCTAATTTCATCTTCTAAATTTTTCAAATCCTTGCTTATAGCTTCAAGTTTGTAATTAAACTTCACTATTTTCATAGAATATTCATTTAATTCATTTTCTATATTTTTAGATAGAGATAATAACTTATGATTAGAGTTTTTCTTCTCATCAATTTCCATAGAAATCTTTATTTTATTTTTCTCGTCTTCTTTTACTCTTTCTTTTGTATCTACAACTTTATTTTCACAAGCACTTATTTCTTTTTCTAAATTTATCAAACTTTCTTCTAAGGATTTTTTCATTTTTTGATTGAATTCTATATTTTGTTTCAAATTCAAAAGACTATTTTCATCTTCATTTATCCTATTTTCTAAAATATTTAAATCTCTTGTATTTATTTCAATACTATTTTTGTTTTTAAATATTTCGTTGGATAAATCATTTATTAGTTTGCTATTTTCAATAGATTTTTCCTTTAAAATCTCATCTTCTTTTTTTACATTTGAAAGTTTTAATTTGATTTTTTCTATATCTTTAAAATTTTCTTCTTCTTTTGATTCGTTCAAAGATTCTTTTAACTCGTCAATTCTTTGAATTAGACTTTGCTTTTGATAATTTTTTTTGTCAAAAATTGACCTTATATCTATTAAATTTTCATTAACTTTTACTAATTCATCTTCCTTTTTTTGCCTTAATCTTTGATTTTCTTCTAATTTTATATTTAAAGAATTATAATTTTCTAATAAGTCATTTCTTTCATTTCTTAATTTATTTATCCTAGACTTAATTTCATTTATTTTTTTATTTCTATTTAGGATATTAATATTTGATTTTCTAGCCTTATTAACTCCGGCAACCATTGAACCCCAAGTATTAATTAAATCAAGATTTAAAGAAATTATCCTATATCCCTTAATTTTGTTTGATAAGCTTACAGCATCGTCTATATTTTTTACAACAATTGTATTTGAAAGAAAATGATTAATAATATTTTCAAGTTTTGAATCAAAACTAACCAAATCATAAGCCATTGCTATAACTTCTTTTTCTTCAACTCTAGCTTTTTTATTTTGTTTTATTGAATCCAAAGGTAAAAATGTAATTCTTCCAAGCTTATTTTTATTTACAAAATTAATTATCTCCCTAGTATCTTTTTTTGACCATGTTACAATATTTTGAAGCCCTTGACCTATAAGATTTTCAATTATTTCTTCATAACCTGATTTTACAGTTATAAGATTTGCTAGGGTATTTATATATAATTTTTCAATCTCTGTATTTTTGGTTTTTTTCAAAAAATCTGAAACAGAATAAAAATACCCTTCATTTCTTTCCATCAAAGACTTTTGTATCTTATAATTTGATATTTCTTCTTTGCAAGAAAGTTTATTTTGGTTGATTGCTTTTTCCAAATCATCTTTTTTATTTATTTCATTTATGATTTTTTCTTTTATCTTTTCAAGATTTGTATTTTTTTCTTCAATATCTTTTGAAAGATTTTCTTTTTTATTTTCCAATTCATTTAAATCTTTGCTAATATTTAACAAATCAGAATTTAGTTCTTGAATTTTTTCATTGATTATCTTGTTATTTTCAAATCTTTGTTTTTCAAGAATTGTTCTTGTTTTTTGATCTATATCATAGTCATATATTAATTTATTTAAATCTTCGCCTTCTTTTTTTAGTCTTTCAATTTCTTTTTGTATTGAAGATAATAAAGCAATGCTTTCATCTTTTTTCTCAGATAATTTTTTATTTTTTTCTTCTAAATTTTTAATTATATTTTTTGTATTTTCAAGCTTATCTTTTTGATTTTTTAGTGAAATTTCGTAATTTTTAAATTTCTCATCATACGATTTAAAATCATTATTATTTCTTTCTAAATCTTTTTTGTTATAAGCCAATTTTTGCCTATCAAGATTTATATTATTAGTGTACTTATCAATATTTTTTTCATTATCTAAAATACTTTGGTTAAGATTTTTATATTTATTTTCTAAATCTCTGATATTTTCTGCTATTGGCAATAAAGATTCATTTACCTTATCAAATTCTCTAGTTTTTTCTTCTTGATTATTTTTTAAAATTTCAATTTGTTCAATTAAATCTTTATTTTTTTCGTTTAAAGACTTCGATTTATTTGCATAAAATAAATAGGCTTTTTCATTAAGCAAGCTATCAATTTCAATATATTTTTCAAAATTTTTCGCCTCAATTTCAAGCTTATTTTTATCCTTATTTTTGTAGTCCCATTCTCTTTGAATTATCTCAAGATCTTCATCAACCTTAGATAATTTTTTTAGAGATTCTTCTCTTCTATATTTGTGAGTTGCAATTCCACTTGCTTCTTCAAATATATTTCTTCTTTCTTGATTTGATGAATTCAAAATTTCATCAATTCTTCCTTGACCTATTACAGAATATCCTTCTTTCCCAATACCTGTATCCAAAAATAATTCTTTAATATCCTTAAGTCTTACTCTTTTTCCATTTAACCTATACTCATTGTCGCCATTTCTAAAAATTCTTCTAGAAATTTTTACAATATCATAGTCACTAGACAAAGCCCTATCTTTATTATTAAACGAAAGATTTACTTCCGCCATATTCATAGGTTTTTTATCATCAGCTCCTTGAAAGATTACATCATCCATCTTCTTTCCTCTCAAAGATTTTACTGATTGTTCACCCAAAACCCATTTTATGGCGTCTGCTATATTTGATTTTCCAGAACCATTTGGACCAACTACAGCAGTTATTTGATTATCAAATTTTATTTTTGTCCTATTAGCAAAGGACTTAAATCCTTTAAGTTCAACACTTTCTAATCTAATATAAATCACCACCGTAAGTTTTTTCTACAAATTCTCTCATAAAATTTTCAATATCATAGGATATTTTTTTATCCTCATACTCTATATAATTATTTTCGTCATTTTCAAAATTTATAATCAAGCCGTATTTTTTATAAAAATAATTTTTGTTTGCTTTTTTATTTCCAGCTATTATTGAAATTTCTCTGTTTGATATATGAATTTTTATCTTATTTTTTAGCCTATACTTATTTATTAATTCTTCCAAATAAATTTTGTGAATATTTGTTTCAACCAATTGTCTAATTGAAGGATGAAAAGGCCCTGCAACAACATCTTTTTTTTCATTTATATTTTCTGTTGGTTGAAGTCCTATTCTTATTACTGGAATTTTTTTGTATGAATAAATCATATAAAGCCTACTAGATATTTCAATAGCTTCATCCAAGCTAAGAGGCCTATATAAACATTCCTTATATAATTTTTCAAGTTTTGTATCTTTTATAACCAAAGTTGGATATATTCTTACCATATCAGGATTCATTTTAATAGACTCTAATCCTGTTTTGATAGCTTTATCAAAAGAATCCTTATAAAGACCTGGCATTATTTGATGACCTAATTTAAAACCATAATCTTTTATTAATTTGCTTGCCCTAATTGAATCTTCTTTACTATGACCTCTCTCATTTGCATTTAATATTTCATTATCAAGCGATTGTATTCCAAGTTCAATTACATCAACCTCATATTTTTTTAATATATCAAGAATAGAATTATTTATATAATCAGGTCTTGTGGATAATCTGATTCTATCAATAATTCCCTTCTTTTTATAATTAAGTGCAATTTCAAGATAAGAAATCATTACTTTTTCATCAAGACCTGTAAATGAGCCACCAAAAAATGCAATTTCTTTAAGATTTTCATTTTTTGGAAAATATGATAAGTATTGATTAATTTGCCTTATAGTATTTTCTTTATTAATATTGTCCTTATAATTTGTAATTTTGACTTGATTGCAAAAAGCACAATCGTGGGGACAACCCAAAAATGGTATAAAAATTGGTATTATATATTCTTTTTTACTCATTTGTCAACTTCTTATAAGCGATTCTTGCTGCCATTTGTTCTGCTTCTTTTTTATTTTTTCCCTTGCCAGTGCTAAGTTTTTTATTTTTGGCTGAAACTTCCATATAAAATGTTTTATTATGCTCTGGTCCTTCTTCTTTTACAAGTTTATATTTTAAAATTATTCTGTTTGTCTTGTTAAAATATTCTTGTAATTTTGTTTTGTAATCAATAAAAAGCAAGTCATTTTCTAGAAGTTCTTTTACAATTTCATAATAATTTTTCATTAAAAAATCTTTTAGAAAATCATATCCTGCATCAAGATAAATTGCAGCACAAAAAGCCTCAAAAGTATCTGCTTTTACAGATTTTTTTTCTCTACCATTATGACTTTCTTCTCCTTTTCCAAACAACAAATATGAAGATAAATTAAATTTTTCGCTTGCTTTTGAAAAAGATGAAGTACAAACTATCCTTGATCTTATTTTTGTCAATTTTCCTTCTGGATATGTTTTGTGATTTTTGTAAAGTTCTTCGCTTACAATTAAATCAAGAATGCTATCTCCCAAAAATTCCAATCTTTCGTTTGATGATTTATTTTCATCCTTGCTCTCATTAATATAAGAAGAGTGAGTAAGGGCTACATCAATAAGATTTTTATTTTTAAAAATGTAGCCTATACTCTCTTCAAGTTTTTCAATTTCTTCTAATCTTTCTTTACTCAATTTCATTAATTTTTGCTTTCTATTAAAGATATTACATCTGAAAATTTTTCGATTTCATCTAATTCGTCATCAGAAAATTCTATGTCATACTTATCTTCAATTGCCATAATAAAATCAAGCATATCAATTGAATCTATGTCATAAGCTGTGATTTCTTTTTCAAAATCAATTTCATCTTCATTAATATCTAAATTTTCTTTTACTAATTCAATTAATTCTTCTCTTATCATTCTAATTCTCCTTTTATTTTTTCTATTGTATTTGTATTTACATAATCGATTAGGCCTAAAATAGCTGAGCTAAATGCTTTTTCATTAGAATTGCCGTGGGCCTTGTAAACATATTGGTTTACTCCCAAAAGTGGAGCTCCTCCTATAGAATCTGAGTTATATTTTGATAAATTTTCTTTTAAAGAATTTTTTATCAAGGCTCCCCCAATTTTTGTTGAAAATGATTTGTAAATTGCATCTTTAATTTCCTTACTGAAAAGACTAATTACACCTTCTGCAGTTTTTATAGCAATATTTCCGTCAAATCCATCTGCTATTACTATATTAGTCTTGCCAGTAAACAAATCTCTTGCTTCAATATTTCCTTTGAAATTTATTGAAGATTCTTCCAATAATTTGTAAGTTTCTTTTGCTAATTTGTTGCCCTTGTGTTCTTCGATTCCAACATTTAAAAGTGAAACTGTAGGATTTTCTATATGAAGTACATTTTTTGCAAAAACACTTCCCATTATTGCAAATTCTTTTAAAAATTCTGCTTTGCAATCCATATTTGCCCCGGTATCCAATAATAAAGTTGTATTTTCATAAGTTGGTAGGCTTGTTGCAATGCAAGCTCTTTTTATTCCTTTAATTCTTCCAGAAATAAATAATCCGCTTGCAAGAATTGCTCCTGTTGAGCCTGCAGAAACTAATCCATTGTAACCATCTTCATTTAATTTTTCAAAGGCTTTAACCATTGTAGAATCTTTTTTTCTTCTAATGGCCTTTACTGGATCTTCATTATTTTCAATTTTGTCTTTAGCATCTATTATTTCGTAGGATTTTATTCTTCCATCAATAATTTTTTCTATTTTTTCTTTATCTCCAGAAAAAACTGGCACAAAATCTTTTTCTTTTAAAGCACTAATTGCACCTTCAATTGGAATTTTTATTCCGTCATCTACTCCATAAGTATCTATAATTATCTTCATAATTTCCCCTTATTTTTGATATTAAAAAAAGATAGTGTTACCACTATCTTAATTTAACTCAAGAACTTCTTTGCCTTTATGATAACCACAGCTTGGACAAACTCTATGTGGTAACATTGGTTCATGACAATTTGGACACTCTACATAAGTTGATTTATTTAATCTGTAAGCTGAAGCTCTTCTTTTATTTTTTCTTGTTTTTGATGTTCTTCTCTTAGGTACTGCCATTCTAACACCTCCTAGTTATGAGTTTTAGCAATCTTAAACATTATATAAGTAAATGTTAAAATTGTCAAGCTATACTAGTTTTTTAGTGTCTCTTGCAATCATTAATTCTTCGTTTGTTGCTATTACAAAAACTTTTACTTTTGAATCGTCAGTTGAGATTAAATGACAACCGCCACGAACATTATTTTTTTCTGGATCAATTTTAATTCCAAATTGTTCAAAGCCTTTCATTATATCAGCTCTCATTGTTGCTGAATTTTCTCCGATTCCTCCAGTAAATACAATTGCATCAACATTGCCTACTTCTGCCATGTATCCTGCTACATATCTTTTTGCTCTGTTAGCAAACATTTTTAAAGCAATATCTGCTCTTTTATTTCCATCATTTGCAGCATTTTCAAGATCTCTAAAGTCTGATGATACTCCAGAAACTCCAAGAACTCCTGATTCTTTATTTAGGACATTGTCCATTTTTTTTGTATCATATCCGTATTCATTCATCAAAAATGTTACAACTGTTGGATCTAAATCTCCACTTCTTGTTCCCATTACAAGTCCTTCAAGTGGTGTAAGTCCCATTGTTGTATCAAATGATTTTCCTTCTTTAACTGCACAGATTGAAGATCCATTTCCCAAGTGGCATGAAATCATATTTAAATCTTTTTGATCTTTTTCTAAAACTTTTGCTGTTTTTTGTGTAATAAAATCATGGCTTGTTCCGTGGAAACCATATTTTCTAACAGCTTGGTCTTCGTAGTATTTATAATCAATTCCATAAAGGAAATTTTCTTCTGGCATTGATTGGTGGAATGCTGTATCAAACACTGCAACATTTTTTACATTTGGTAGAAGTTTTTCACAAGCTTCAAGTCCCATCATATTTGCTGGATTGTGTAATGGTGCAAATTTTGAATATTCTTTTACAGCTTCTTTAACTTCGTCATCAATTACAACAGATTTTGTAATTTTTTCTCCACCATGAACAAATCTGTGGCCAACTGCATCTATTTCAGATAAATCTGAAATCACACCATTTTCTTTATCAGTTATAGCATCAAATACGTGTTTAACTGCTTCAGTATGGTCTTTCATATCTTCTTCAATTATATATTCGTCGTCGCCTTTTTCTTGTTTAAGTCTTGAGCCATCTATTCCAATTCTTTCTACAAGACCTTTTACTAAAACTTCTTCATTGTCCATATCAAATAATTGATATTTTAAAGATGAAGATCCACAGTTGATAACTAATATTTTCATTTATTCCTCCATTAAAATACTTTTTTTGATTTAATTTCAATAAATTTTGGATTTTCTATATCATCAAGATAATCTAGTGATTTTTCTTTATTGTATGAATAATCAACTATATTAGTGTAATCATTTTTTGATATTAATTGCCCAGCTATAATAAGTTTGCTATTATTTTTTGAAATAATATCGCCTTTTATTATAAGCAAACCATCCAAAACTAAATCATTTTCCAAAATCAAATCTTTACCAATAATTACTATACCACTAATTCGTCTTGGTGTCTTAGTTTTATTGGAAAAATTTTTTTCTTCATTTGATAAATTGCTCTGATTTTTTTCTAAATTATCATCACTTGAAATTTCATTTGATATTTTTTCTTCTTTTACAAGAAGTTGGTCATTAATTTTTAAAAATCGATTTTCTAAATCATTTTCTAAGTTTAAATTTTCAAATTCTTCAAATTTATTTTCTTTGAATTTTAAATTTTTGTAAAATTCGTCGAAATTTTCATCAAGTATTATTTTTTTATTTTCTCTTAGCGCATACTTATTTCTTAAATCCAAAACCATTTCTAATATAGCTTTTGAATTTCCAATATTTTTTACACTTCTTAGTACAAATTCTTTTTCATTTTGTTTTTGAATTTTTACTTCTTCTTTTTTATCAAAATAATCAAAATAAAATGGATGCCACAAATTGTCATCATTTTTATTTACTATCTCAACATCTTCCAACAAAGTTTTTTTATCATCTACAATTATGGAATAAAGTGATTCTAATTCGTAAATTGCTTTTTTTCTATCGTACAAGTCCTTATTTGAATCATTGTTATTTATTGCTTGCTCGTATATAAAGCTTAGGCTTATTGATAAAAGAAGTAAAATTATCAGAACATAAATGGATAAAAACCCTCTTTTTTTCATTCAAGCCTCCTTATATAAGTTTTGTAATTTGAATTTCCTTCTTTTTCATAAAAATCAATATCTATTGAAAATGAATCCTCATTTTTATCATAAGATATTTTTGAATCACTACAATATCCTATTGGGATTTTTATTTCTCTTTGACTATTTGACTTTAAATTATTGATATAAACGTATAATTTTTTTCCATTTTGTTCAAACCTATATGTAGACTTATTTTTACCTTCAATAATTAATAATTTGAAATTATTTTCATTTTTAAAGTCAATTATTTTGTCTGATTTTCTTATAACATTTTCTATATACAAAATACAATTTGTTGAATTTTTATAGTCAATTTCGTCCTCATAAGTTTTTTGACTAATTGAAAGATTTGTTTTTACAATATTATTTATTAAAACTAAAAGGATTGATCCGATGGCTATGGCACAAATTAATTCTAAGAGGGTAAAGCCTTTTTTTCTCATTTTTTTACCACCACTTCCAAATTATATTTATCACATCTTACTTCTATATATTTCAAATTTTCCTTATATGATTCTATTCTTGTATTAATTTTAAAGCCATTTTCTAAATCTTCATATTCTCCTTCATCTCTATTTTTTGATTTTTCTAATACTTCTTGCATTGTAAATAAAATTTTAGAATCATCTTTTATTTTTCTAGAATTTTCATAAATCGAAAAAAGTGATGGAAGAAGGTAAATGCTTATTATGCTTATAAGGGCTAGAGCAATAATTATTTCAATCAATGTGAATCCTTTTTTATTTTTATTCATATCTTATCCTTCCAGCAATAGGCGATACTATAATAGAATATTTTTTGTTAGAGGAATAAAAATAAATCGTACTTGCTCCTTCTACACTTCCTGTTGGCCTAAATACAAAAGTATTTTTTGAGTTTGCTTTTATATATTTAAAATAAACTTCTTTTACCATTTCATTATCATCAGCTCTTTTTATTTCGTATTTATTACTACCTATATTTATTTTGTATTTATAACCTGTGACTAGAGATTTTTCTCTGCAATAATTTATATCAGCTTGCAGGTTTTCAATTTCTTTTCTTTCTTGAAGTTTTGGTATCAAACCTGATTTTATTAAAATCACACTTGAAATCAAAGAAATTATTGCAAGTGTGACTATTAATTCGATTAATGTAAAAGCTCTTTTTTTCATAAACACCTCACATAAGCCCTATAAGATAAGCTATAAATATATAAATACAAAATGGAATCATTATTTTCATTGATTTTTTCTTGATAGCTATTATGATTGCAAAAATCGCTCCAATCCAAATAGAGCCTAAAATTAAATATAAAATTCTTTCATTTTTTAAAAACAGAAAAAGACTAATGTAGAAAAAATAATCTCCATCTCCTATATTTTTCTTCGATATAAAATAAATTAAAAAATATAGGAAAGTAAAAATCAAAAAAATTAAAAAAAATTCAAAATCAAATCCCAAATAACAAATTCTATATATTAATCCAACAAAAGCTAAAATATAAACATATCCCATATATATTTCCATGCTTTTCAAATCAATCATAGCTATTACAAAAGAAAAAATTAGAGATAAAAAAATCAAACTTCCTTCCATAAAAGTTTTTTCTTTCATAGCAAATATAAATAAAAGACCCCCTATTATTTCATAAAGAATATATGAAAATGGGATCTTTTTTTGGCAAAATCTACACCTTGCTTTTAAATTTATGTAAGAAAAAATAGGTATAAGATCTCTTTTTAATATTTTATTGTTACAAAATGAGCAATGACTTGGCGGATAGGCAATATTTTCTCCTCTAAGAGTTCTATCACACAATAAATGTGCAAACGAACCGAATATTGCTCCCAAGAAAAAATAAATTATATTAATCATTTATTTTTCTCTTTTAGATCAATTGTATTAGGCTCAATTGTAATTGTTGAATTTTTAGGATTAATGGTTACCTTATATTCACTTGCTTCTAGTCCAATTCCTTTTGGAATCTCAGGCCATTTTTCTACATATTGAAGTGCATCTTCACTTTCTTTTGTCCAAGTTACTTCGTCATCATTTGCATTTAATTCATTTAGTTTTACGCTAGCTGCAGTTTTTAACATTGACACATTCGCATTATGAGCAGTTATTGCCGCTTGTTTTTTTGATTTTTGATATTTTGGTATAGCTATTGCTGCAAGTATGGCTATAATTGCAATTACAATAATTAATTCAATAAGAGTAAATCCTCTTTTTTTATTTTTTATATTATTAAACATTAACTTCTCCTTAAAAATTAATGGCATTAACCGAATCAAACATTGGTATGGCAATAGAAAAAACTACAAATCCAACTACTAAAGCCATAAAAAGTATCAAAAAAGGTTCTGCTAATCTTGATATTCTTTTTAGTCTATAAATATATTCATTAGCATAATAATTAGAGGCTTTTTTGAGAGATTTTGTCATATCTCCACTGTCTTCGCCTACCTTTATCATGGCTATAAATAATTTCGTAAAAACATTTTCCTTATCTAAAGAGCTTGATAAATTATTTCCTAGTTTTAGGCTCTCCTCTACATTTGTTAGAATTTGTTTTAAATATTGATTTTTGAAAGAATTTTTTATTATATCAATGCTTTCAATAATATCTACATCGCCCTTTTTTAGGATATATAAAAGCGAAGAAATTTGGTATTCTATGTTTAAAATTCTAAATTTTTTAAAAAATATACTTTTAAAAAAGCTTTCATCAACTTTATATCTGTACTTATCTTTACGTCTTAGTAAAATTATTGTAAAAACAAAAATAAAAATTATTAATAAAATAAAAAAGCCATTTTTATTAAAAAAATCTGAAATATTTAAAAGAATTTTTGTAGCTATTGGTAGGCTAATTTCATTTTCTTCAAAAACTTCTATAAAAGTAGGCATAACTTTTGTTAAAATCGTTATAACAACTCCTATAGTAACAATTAATAAAATTATAGGATAAATCAAAGCTTCACTTATTTGATTTTTGTTTTTACTTTCTTCGGTCATATATGTAGATAACTCATCAAGAATCTTTGAAAGATTTCCACTTGCATCTCCACTTTTTACAAAAGCTGTAACAATTGGTCCAAAGGCTTTTTCTTCTTTTTTAAAAGCCACATAGGCTTCGTCTCCCTTTTTTAGGGCTAATGATACATTGACCAAAGCCTTGTTCAATTTCTTGTCAAGTCTTTGGTCAATTATTATCATTAAACTATCGTATAAGGATACCGATGAGTCAATAAGTAAACTTAATTGCTTTAAAAATAAGGATAAAATATTGGAATTTATCCTAGCTTTTCCTATATCCTTGTTTAAAAAAGCCTTCAGCTTATCAAATTTTATTTTATTCAATTAAACTTCAAGTAATTCTTTATTTTTGCTTTCAACAGTTTTTTCAACTTTATCGATATATTTTTTTGTAATTTTTTGTATATCTTCTTCTATTGAAAATAAATCATCTTCTGTTAAGTCTGCAGATTTTTCAGCTTTTTTTGCTATATCCATTGAATCTCTTCTTATATTTCTAATTTGAATTTTGCTATCTTCAGAATATTCAGAAACTTGTTTTGTAAGTTCTTTTCTTCTTTCTTCAGTCAAAGCTGGGAATGGAAGTCTAATTACTTCTCCATCATTTTGTGGATTTATTCCTAAATCAGATTTATTAATAGCCTTTTCAATTTCTTTAATATTAGATTTATCCCAAGGTTTAATAACTAAAAGTCTTGGCTCTGGTGTAGATATGGTTGCAGCTTGGTTAATTGGTGTTTGAGTTCCATAATATGAAAATGTAATTCCATCCAATATAGAATCATTAGCCCTACCTGCTCTAATTTTTGATATTCTAATTTCGAATGATTCACAAGCTTTTTTCATCGAAGCTTCGGTATCTTTAATAATCTTATCGTACATCAAAATTCTCCTTTACAATTGTACCAATTTCTTTTCCTTCAACTATTTTAACTAAATTTTCTGGATTATCAATTCCAAAAGCAAGGATTGGCATATCATTATCCATACACAAACTTGTTGCTGTAGAATCCATAATCTTTAATCTTTTTTGTAAAATTTCACTATAGGTTAATTTTTCATACTTAACTGCATCATCAAATTTATTAGGATCTTTGTCATAAATTCCATCAGTTCCTTTTTTGCCTAATAAAATCATATCAGCATTAATTTCCAAAGCCCTAAGAGATGCTGTTGTGTCAGTTGAGAAATATGGTAGACCAGTGCCTGCTGCAAAAATTACAATTCTTCCCTTTTCAAGGTGTCTTACAGCCCTTCTTCTTATGTAAGGCTCAGCAACTTCTTGCATATTTATTGCAGTCATTAGTCTTGTTTCAAGTCCCATTTTTTCAAGAGTATCTTGAACTCTAAGACCATTCATAACAGTTCCAAGCATACCAATCGTATCACTTGTTGCACGTTCAATATGTTGACCGCTTCTACCTCTCCAGAAATTTCCACCGCCAACAACTATGGCAATTTCAAGTCCCTTATCTCTAGCTTTTTTTATATTTTCGCAAATAAGATCAATGGTGTCATCATCAAAACCAAATCCCTTATCTTTTGCAAGTGCTTCTCCACTTAATTTTAAAACTACTCTTTTTATATCTCGCAAAACTTTTCCTCCTATTAGTAAAATTATATACTATTTTTTTATATTGATAAAGTTATAGCTAATAAAAATTTATTAAATAGTTTACTATAAATATAGATACCCATATTCAAAAAATTCTATCTATATCAAAAATGGAAAATTTTATATTTTTATTATTTTATAGGATTTTTATTAAATGACGAAAATTTATCTAATACTAAACTTATCAAAGCAAAAATCATTCCAAATCCTATAATAATATAAATATTATTTAAAAATATTTCTTTTGAAAAATCATTTGCTATCATATTATTGTTTGCTACATAATAAAAGCTTGGAAAAACTCTAGCTAATAAAAGGGCGTTTTTACTTAAAATCTCTTGAGGTACAAAAACCCCTGTTAAAAATGATGAGCCTAGAGCAAATATATTCATTACAGCCATCATAATATTGCTATTACTTATTAATTTCGAAATAAAAAGCGCAAGACTAACTGTAGATAAGGCAAAAATCAATGAATTTATCATCATATATATTATTCTGTTGGATAAATCTTCTTTCCCATTTAAAACAAAAAATGCAATGATATAAAGAATCCAAGAAAAAATAGCAAAACAAATATTACCCAAAAGTATTTGCAAATTTCTTTTTGTTTTACTTAAAGGAGAAATCAAATTTCTTTGACTGATATTTTTATTTTTATAAGTCAGGCTAACCAAAGAAACTACCAAAATTATCTGACTTAAAAATACATAAGATAAAAAGTTGAAGAAAAATAAAATTTTTTCTGGTATAATTTGCCCCTTATCTTTTTTTAGAGAAATCTTCACTTTCTTTTGAAAATCTTTCTTCGTATTTTTGATTGCATCATTAAGATTTAAACCCGCTTTTTCATAAACCGAAATTTGATCTAAATATAAGTTTACTGATTCTTTTACATATTGATAATATTTTGCACTTTGACTCTTTTTTATCTCAACTTTTCTTTCTTTATCAAAATTTTTCGGAATTTTTATGTAAGCTGTCACAATTCCATAAAATAAATTATCATCAATATTTTTTCCTTTAAGGTCAACAATTTTATTTTCTTCTTCCATATAATCAATAAAAGATTTTGATAAATCACTTTCACATAAATCTTCTATATAAATTTTTGCCTTTTCTTTTTTATAAACATTTGTATTGTTATTGCTAGAATTTGAAAATATAAGTAAGGACATAAAAATTATTGTATATAAGGCTATCGCCTTTAAATGACCTCTAATTATTTTAAAATAATTTTTAAATACTATCATATTGCCTACCCCTTGTTAATAGATAAGAAATCAATCCAAAAATCAAAGTTAAAAATAATAAATATCCTATATTTGTCCGATACCTATCCAAATTATCATAATAGTAAATACTATAGATTCCATCATTAATTAAGCTTGCTGGATTTAGCTTATTAATTATAGGATAATTTTCTTGGATTAATATTTTTACATCAGAATTCATCATTCCAGCTAGGTATGAAAAAAGCATGCTTACAGCTATTCCTATTCCACTTTTTATTTCTATACTAGCCTTATTGGATAAGCCGATTAAACACCCAAACAAGACTCCAAATAAACTTGCAAGGCCTATAAGAAATATTAAAAGACCTAACTTATTAGAAAAATCGATTTTATAAATTTTATTAAAAAATAAAATTGTAAATAAAACTATAGAAAAGTTTATTATAAAACCCGAAAGAATTGAAGCTGAAAGACTTACAGATTTTTTTATTGGAGCTATTGCATTTCTTTTTGCAAGAGTTGTTAAGTTTGCTTCATAGTTGTAAATAATCAAAAGTCCAAAACTAAATCCATATAAAGCCTGCATTGCTATAAGTGTATAGAAAAACGTATTGATGATGTTAATATTTTTCTTTGAAATATTTTTTATGTGATCTACATTTTCGGTCAAAACATTAGGGTTAAAAGTAGGATTTTTTCTTATAATTTTCTCAACCATCATCCCTTTTCTAAGATAAGCATTCATAATACTTTCAACAATTGATTCATATAGACCTGATTTTTTAAACTCAACTTTATCATAATCTTTTATATAAGCAATTATTTTTTCATCATCCATATTTTTTTTATCATATAGCTTAAATATTTTTTCTTTCTCTAGTTTATCTAAGAAATCATCAAAATATTTATCATCTCTTAAACCATCTTTTACACTAACATTTATAGGCTCAAATTTCATAGAATTTTCGATATTTCCAAGACCTATATAAAAGAAAAATCCTAATATAAGAGGAAATATTAAAGACCAAAAAATAAGAGTCTTATCCCTAATTAAAATTTTAAAAGTATTTTTAAAACTATGTAAGAACATACTAATCCCTCAATTCTTTTCCAGTTAATTCTAGAAATACATCATTTAAACTAGGTCTACTTGAACTTAAATGGTCATATTTTGTATTGCATGAATTTAATATATCAACAAGATTTAAAATATTTGAATCTTTAGAAAAACTTAATTTACAATTTCTTCCATTTATTGAAAAATCTATCAAAAAATCCATATCTTTTATTTTTTCAATCAAGTCATCTGATAAATCATCAGATTCAAAAGAAATTTTTTCCTTTAAATTTATAGTATCCTTTAAGCTTTCAGCATCGCCTTTTGCTATTATTTTTCCCTTATCTAAAATAACTATGTAATCACAAAGACTTTCAACTTCATCCATATAATGAGAGGTGTAGATAATGCTTGCTCCTTCTTTATTTAATTTTTTTATACCTTCCAAAATATTGTTTCTAGATTGAGGGTCAACTGCAACTGTAGGCTCATCAAAAATAATTAAGTCAGGTTTGTGGGTTATTCCACAAGCAATATTTAACCTTCTTAGAAGTCCACCAGATAATTGCTTAGGTTTAAATTTAACAAAATCACCAAGACCTACAAGATCAATAGTTTTTTTAACAAGAATTTTTCTTTTATTCTTATTTTTTATATATAAGCCACAAAAATAATCTATATTTTCATAAACATTAAGCTCATCATAAACACCAACATCTTGAAAAACTACACCAATCTTTTTCTTGATATTAAATGAATCAGCAGTCATTTCTTCGCCAAAAATTTTAATAGAGCCTCCATCATTTTTTAGTAGAGAAAGAATGCAAGAAATGCTAGTAGATTTTCCAGAACCATTAGGTCCCAAAAGCCCCAAAATTTCTCCTTCATATAAATCCAAATCCAAATTATCAACAGCAATAAAATCTTTATATTTTTTAAGCAAAGACCTAACTTCAATAACTTTATTAACCATAATTTTTCTCCTTTTATTTATTTTAGCATATAAGAATGAGTAAAAATATTATAAAAATGTAAAAATTTTGTAAAAATAAGCACAAAAAAAGACGTTATTGCTAACGTCTTGCATTTCTTGGTGCGGGATAAAGGAGTTGAACCTTCACGAGAAAATCTCACTAGATCCTAAGTCTAGCGCGTCTGCCAATTCCGCCAATCCCGCATATGGGGTGAGTAGAGAGATTTGAACTCTCGATCTCCTGGGCCACAACCAGGTGTCTTAACCAACTGGACCATACCCACCAAATAAATAACTTACTATACAAGTATACATCCAATCAAATCACTTGTCAAGCAAACTGTAAAATATTCAAAATATTTTTACATTTTACAAGGGCCTTTCTCTTTCGACTTATATATAATACCACTAATAAAAAATTAATGCAAATTTATTTTTATTTTTAAGTTTTACAAAAAATATCTCTTATAGTAAAATACTGTTAAGAAAGATAGATTTAGAGGTGATTTTATGAAGAAAAAATCTAATAGCAAAATGATTTTAAAAATTTTTGCTGTTGTAATTGTTTTGTCTATGGTTATTCCTATTATTATGAATGCTGTTGAATCATTATGATTGTTGAAAATATTGAATATTCTGATAAATATAATTTGGTAAAAATTACCATTTCAAATGAATTTTTTTATATTTCTTATGATTTTTTTAATGATTTAGCTTTATCTCTTGGAGCGGTTATTGATTTTGATTTGTATAAGGAAATTCTAAGAGAAAATGACTTTAATAGATGTAAAAATGAAGCTTTAAAACAATTATCTTATGGGGCAAAGACTTCTTTCGATTTGAAAAAAAAATTGAAGGAAAAAAAATTCAATAATGATTCGATTTCTAGGGTTATTGATTTTTTGACTGAATATAATTTAATTGATGATAAAGCTTATGTGAAATCTTATATAAATGATAAATCAAGGATAAAAAATTGGTCCAAGGGTAAAATTAGATATAAATTAAAGGCAAAATTTATTGATGATAGTTTAATTGATACTTATTTGGATAAAATTTCCTATGATGAAGAGTATAAAAAAGCTTATGATGCAGGTCTTAACAAAAAAGAAAGTGTAAATGATAAAAATAAGGTATATAGATTTCTTGCTTCTAGGGGATTTTCTTATGATATTATAAGTGATGTGTTGGGTGATTTGTTTAAATGAAAAATGCTTTTGTTTATATTTTAAGATGTTCTGATGGAAGTCTTTACACTGGTTGGACAAATAATTTACAAAATAGATTGGAAAAACACAACAAGGGAATTGGCGCAAAATATACAAGAGCAAGAAGACCTTGCAAGTTGGTTTTTTATAAAGAAGTTTCTGACAAAAATAAGGCTATGAAAATTGAATATAGAATAAAAAGATTAAACAAAAAATTCAAAGAAAATATTGTGAATAATTTTGATAGAAAAAAATTAGAGCTTATCGATTAAATAAGCTCTTTTTCTTTTAATTTTTTATAGAGGCTTTCTCCTCTTCTTTTTATTGACAATTCAAATAGCCCCATATTTGTAAAGCCATATATTTCGTAAGTGTCAAAATATTTTTTTATATTTTCGTTTATTTTATCAATCAATTGGTCATTTTTACTAGATTTTAAAAAATCTATAACGACCATTCCGCCAATATTTCTAAGATTTAGATTATAAAAAATAAAATCTACCAAATCTTCATTAACCTTATAATAAAAATCATCTTTATCCATAGTTGATTTTTTCTTTGATGAATTCACATCAATAAAGCAAAGCGTTTCAAGATCATTGATTATTATTGATAAATCGTCTTTGTAAATCTTTTTTTCCTTAATATTTTTTATTGAATCTGAAATTATTTTATTATTTTTTATATCTAGTTCAACAAGTTCCAAATCTTTATTTTTTTCACAATATAAATCAAATTCATTGTAAGTTTTCAATAGTTTTGGAGAAGGCGTAAAATTTTCCTCATCTATTAATCTTTTTTTTAGTTCAAGTAATTTATTATAATTTTCAAAATTTTTCTTTCTATCTTTTTTTAATTTTGGAAATCCCTTATTTTTGAACCTATACAAATAATAATCTTCATTTTCGATTCTAAAATTTGCACTCATAGTTGCTAATTTATCGTCAAATTCTTCTTTAATAATCTGGCAAATTACACTATCTCCAATTTTAAATTTTTTTTTTGATTTTAAAAAAGCCTTTTTGCCATCATCATACAACAAAAAATAAGCATTAATAGAATCAATTTTATTTACTACTTTTGCCCTATAAATATTGAACAAATATGGAGAATAAAATTTTAATTCAAAAAGCTTGTTATCGACAATTTTGCCAAAGGCTTTTTCTTTATAATCTACAAAAATATATGATTTCATTTTGCTAATTTCTTCTTTAATTTTTCAAAAAATCCAATTTTTTCGATATTTTCATTTTTTTCATTCAAAAGATTTGAAATAATATTTTCATAGGATGTATCTTTTGATTTTAAACCTAAAAATTTTGAAGGTTTAGCAAAAATTTCATCTCTATATTCCCTAATATCAAAATATTTGTCATTACTTTCAATAAAAAAATAGTCAGAATCAAAGTCTTCATTAATTCTACATTCATCAATAATTTGAATTATCTTTTTATCATCTATTAAATCTTTATCTAAACCATTTACAATAAGAACATCATAATAATTTATTTTTTCTAAAAGATTTGATATATCATCTTTTTTTATTTTATATTTTGAATTAATTAATGGAGCTATGGCAATATCTATATTATCACAAGTTTTTCTAATAATTTTTTCAAGACCTACAAGGTCAAGGAAATAATCACATATATCGTATGTGATCATCCCTCCCATATCAAATAAATCTTCGACATTACAATCCTTGTTTCTTTCAAATGAGAGAACCAAAACAGACTTATCCTTAGATAAAATTTTTGAAAAATCTTTTATAAATTTTAATTCATTTTGATTTTTTGAATTTATTAAATATATGTCCATTTTATTCTCCTTGTGTATTTTCTTGATTATTACCTTTGGTTTTTACTTCATTAAGAAGATTTTGCTTATCTGGATTTATTTTTATATCAAAATATTTGCAAACTATGTCTCTAAAAATTGGTGAAACATTATATGATGTTCCTCCTTGAGTTAAAATTATTGATATTGCAATTTCTGGATCATCGTATGGAGCAAATCCAATCATCCATGCATAAGGGTCGTAACCACTTCCATCTGGATTTTTACCTTCAACTTCTGCTGTTCCTGTTTTTACTCCAACTTCAAGAGGCATTCTATTTAAAATAGCATTATTTTGAGCAACTAACAAGGTACCATATTTTATATCTTCCAAATATTTATCATCTTTAATAGAAATTTTCTTATGCTTTACTTGATTTTGATATAAAATATCTTTCGAATTATGGTTTGTTACTTCTTTTATTAATGTGTATTTATTTAAATAACCACCATTTGATATTGTAGAGATAACTCTATTCATTTGTAGTGGCGTGTATGAATTTTGACCTTGTCCTATAACTATATTTAACATATCTGTAATATCCCATTTTGCTTGATTTAGATAAGTAAATTTTAAAGTATCAGCAAGGCCTGCCCTATCATCTTTTTTGATTTCTAATGGTTCATAACCCATTTTATCAATCATTTCTATTAATTTTTTTCTATTTATAGAATTTGGATTATCCGCTAATTTTACAAGTTCATTTTTATCATTTTCAATATCAGATTTTGTTTTTTTAACATTTTTTTTCAAATATTTTTTTATATTTTTATCAAGGTACTTCTTCATTAATGATTTTGTAACTTCTAATTTCTTTTCGACAGATGGTATATTTCCACTTGATTCCTGTGGAATATTTATTTCTATTCCAGAAGTTTCATCTAATCCCAAAGTACTAGCAGCTTTTTTTACATCACTTAGTTCAAGTTTAAATCCAAGGCTTTTGCCAGTAGATGGATTTTCTCCCAAAGCCAAACAATAAAAGTAATAGTTACATGAATCTCTAATTGCATCATATAAATTTTCTTCTCCATGGTTGCCACCAGTTGTTGACCAAATTAAACAAGAAAATCTCCTACTTCCTATATCCATAAAACCATTACAATAATTTGTCATTTGTGGATTTAATCCTTTTTCCAAAGCCGCCAAAGAAGTTACTAATTTAAAAGTAGATCCAGGCATAACAGCAGTCTGACTTGCCACATTTAACATAGGTCTTGCTGCTAGCACGGATGAATCATCATCTACTTGTAAACTATCCCAATCTGAAGAAGAAATTCCTGTAGAAAATAAATTAGGATCATAACTTGGATATGAAGCCATTGCAAGAACTTCTCCAGTTTTTACATTACTTACAACAACTGCTCCATTTGTTGAATAAGGAGCAATTTCGCTAGTATTAAAATTCCCATATTCAGATTCATAGGTTTTACCTGTTCTAATTGATTCTAGAACTTTTGACAGAGATTTTTCTGCTTGCGCTTGCAAATTAGCATCTATAGAAAGATAAACGTCATTTCCTGGTTCTGATGGAGTTTTTGATAATGTTTCAATTCTATTTCCTGATGAGTCTACAGTTACAATACTTTTTCCATTTTTTCCTCTGAGAGTATCTTGATATGATTCTTCGATTCCAGTTTTGCCGACAATTTCATCTCTTAAATATGAATCTTTTTTTACATATTTTTCCACTTCTTCATCGGTTGCAATTGGTCCCATGTAGCCTAAAACGTGGCTTGCCAAATTTCTATTTGGATAAGATCTTATAGGAATTGTTGCCACACTAATCCCCTTTGATTTGTCAATATTTTCTTCAATTCTTAGAACAGTCGAATCATCTAAATTATAAACTAAATTAATTGGTCTAAAACCAAATGAGCCTTGCCTATTAATAATGCTATCGATTGTCAAAATCCCACAAGCTTCATAGTCATTGTCATTTTTTATATCTGATACTGATTTTATATAATCAAGAACTTCTTTTGCGCTTTTTGCTTTATTTAGTTTTTTTACAACCTTATCTCGACTTTCATTTTTATCTCTGCTTGCATAGTATTCAAAGAAATCTTTTTTGGCAACATTGAAAGTATAATCCCATTTGCTAGGCTTATCTTCTGAAATATCGATTGATGGATATACGTTATTTATAGCATTAGCATTTTGTGCCAAATATTTTAAATCTTTATCTAAGATTACGCCCTTCAATAATTTATGTTTGTCAGCAAGATTTGCTAATTCTTCTGCAGGATCTCCAGCTTGAGAATTTTTAAATTTTATATCAACAGAATATATGTTTTTTTTATCTTTTGTTTCGGTTTTTACTTCTGTTGTAAAGTTTGCATATATACCTTTGTTTTCCAATTTTTCTATCAAAATATCTGCTGGAATTAGGTAAGAACCATCTTCTTCATTTAAGCTTGCTGATTTTAAAAATTCTTTAATTGAAGATTTTTTTACAATTTCATAAAAATCATCACTAGCTTTTGTATCTAATTTTATTTCCGGATAGCCATCATTTAAACTAGCTTTTTTTTGTATGAGCTTTTCATCTGCTATCAAACTATAATCTTTTAAAATCACATTAGATTCTAAATTTTTTTCTTTCAAAATATTATAAGTTAATAATCTTGCTTGGTTATTTTCTAATATATTTTTTATAACAGACTTATCGTCGCCAATTGCACTAACAACAACGTCAAGAGGATCATCTTTTGTGCTATGACCTAATGCTTTTAATTTTTCTTTTGCATTTTCCTTATATACTAAATTAAGTTTATTATTTTTTTGCTTAACTAATATAGGAATATCTATTCCTCTTTTTTTCAAGGCAAGAAGGGCAGTTTTTATTGTTTCATATTTTATCCCATCTTTGTTGCTAAAAGATCCTACTATTTCTCTTGTTAATTTTTTTTCAACTATTATATCAACAATTTTATCTTCTGGTGATTTTTCTTCTTTGAAATAATCATCCTCACTTTTGTATTGGAATGAATTTAGTCTAATATCAAAATCATTTTGGTAATTTACACCTGCTTCTTCCAAAATATTTACCAAAGAATTTACAGCCTTTATCCTATCTTCATCATCCAAGCTTGTAAGTTTATCTTTATATAATTGCACAGCAAAAGATGGAACTGTTGTAGCAAGAACATTTCCATTTCTGTCTAAAATATCTCCTCTACTTGCAATTTCATCAACTTCTTGAACTTTTCTATTATCTGATAAGTCTCTGTAATGTTCTCCTTGATTTATCATAAGGATAAATAATTTTACAAAAATAGCAAGAAACATTAGACCAAAAACTATTTGCAAAATAGTTATTCTATTTTCTTTTTGTTTTCTCAAAACTTACACCCCTATATCCTATATGTTGGAATATACATTAGTTTTTTTATTATTATATGATAGATTAAATACATTAAAGTATTCAATAAAGCTTCTACCAAAATTGGTACAAATAAATAATTTTTAATAACAACTATATCCCCATTAAAAATATATGTTATTAAACTTACAAATAAAAAGTTTAATATAGTAAAAACAAAAGTTAATATCAAACCTGTTTTTTTATCGCTACTAAATCTAAACTTTTCATCTCCAACTACATGACCTATCAAAAAATATGATAAAGCTCTTACACCAATTATTTTTGAAAACATAAGATCTTCCAACAAACCAATAACAAGCCCCGTATAAGAAGCACTCTTAGACCCAAGCGTTAAGGATAAACATATTACAAATGCAACTATAATATTGATATTTGCTCCAAATATATCCACCTTAGAAAAGACGCTAACTTGTAGGATAAAAGAAATAAAAGCTATTAAAAATGTTTTAAATTTATTCATATATCCACCTTACTTTCTAAGAACCAAAACCCTATACAAATGGGTAAAATCTGCTGGAGAATCAATTGTTACATTTTTTCTTAGAGAATCCTTGCTCATAATTACATTAGAAATTTCTCCCAAATATAGGCCCTTAGGATAAACTCCACCTATTCCACTTGTAATTAATGTATCAGAATTTTTAACATCACTAGAAACTTCTAGCATATAACCACTAATTTTTTTGTTTTTATAATCATCAATAACCCCATAATCTCCACTTCTAGAATTAATGAAGGAAACGTCATTTGATGAATTTTTAATTGTTTCGACCTTACTTGTTGTTGAATTTACTTTTACAACTTTTCCTATAACGGCAGATGAATATTCGCTATTTCCTATAGCTTGCAAAATTACATCATTAACTTTTATTCCATCTTTTTTACCCTTATCTATAAAAAATGATTCTTGCATACTTTTTACATCAGAATTAATAACTTGAGCTTTGACGTATTCATATTTTTTATTTTTTATAGCATCATTTTCAGCTTTCAAAAAATCTTTTCTATTAATAACTTCCATTAAGTTAGCATTTTCTTTTAAAAGATTTTGATTTTCTATCTTTAATTTTTCAACTTCGGCTCTTGTTTGCTTTGAACCAATTGTATCTTCTATAGCTTTAATTATTTCTGAAGTTATTGAATAAGAAGCTTTGTTTACAGGTTTAAATATGGTATTTGTTATATTATTACCAGCCTCTACCAAATCATCAGTAAGGCTTGATGTAAATATCAACAATACTAACAAAATAACTGTTATAAAAAAATGTTTATTGTTTTTTTTCTTTCTTCTATAAGCCATACTTACCTACTTTGATATTTTAAAAATCTATCTGGATTTTCCATAATTAAGCCTGCACCTTTTATAGCATCCAATTCTGGTTTGTCAGATATTTTCGCCTTTAAATTTATTATTTTTTCAATATATTCACGAAGACCTCTAATATTTGCCATACCTCCAGTCATTAAAAATCCATCATTTTTAATATCACTGGATAATTCTGGCGGTGTTTTTTCCATTACTAAATAAATCATCTCTATTAGACTATCAGCATATTCGCTTATGCAAGGTGCTATTTCTTCACTTGTAACTTTTATTCTTTTAGGTTGAGCATCTTTTACATCTCTACCTTCAACTTCCATTCCTATATCCTTATCTTTAAGTCTAAGTGATAGCAATTCCTTTTTAATAAGCTCTGCTGTATTTATACCTACTTCGATTTTTTTCTTTTCTCTCAAAAAATTTTGAATATTTTTATCGATGTCATCTCCGCCCATTTTTAAAGTTTTGCTAGCAACAATTCCATTAAGGCTTATTACACAAATCTCACTTGTTCCAGCCCCAAGATTTAAAGTCAAAATACCTCTTGGATCTTCTGGAGTAAGTCCAACTCCAAAACAAGCCGCCAATGACTCATCAACCATTATTACATCCCTACTTCCAGCATGCAAAGAAGCATCTTCGACAGCTCTTTGTTCAATGTCAGTAATACCACTAGGAACGCAAACAACAACCCTTGGTTGAACAACCGAAAACCCAGGATTTATTTTTTGGAAAAAATAATTTAACATTGCCTCAGTTAAATTAAAATCAGATATAACACCCTTTTCAATAGGTCTTTGTACTATAATTTCATCAGGAGTTTTTCCAATCATTTCCTTAGCTTGTTGACCAATAGCTTTTATTTCCTTATTTTGGTGGTCAAGAACTAAAACAGATGGTTCAGAAATTACAACCCCTTCATTTTTCTTAAAAACTTTAATACAGCTAGTACCCAAATCAATTGCTAGGTCTTCTGCCATAATTCTAAAATTCATTTTATTCTCCTATATAATATTTTCTTGTCTAAAACTAAAATATTTATTATTGCCAATAATAATATGATCTAATACTTTTATATCCAAAATTTCTCCTGCTTTAACCAATCTTTGAGTAATCTCTTTATCATTACAAGAAGGATTTGGATTTCCACTTGGGTGGTTATGTACAAAAATCACAGAATTTGCACTCTTTTTTACAGCCGAAATAAAACATTCCCTAGGATTAACAATAGAAGAGTTAAGATCCCCAGTAGAAATCAACTCCTTGCTAATAATCACATTTTTTGTATCTAATAATATAGCATAGAAATGTTCTTTTTTTGTGTCTATAAATTTATTTTTCATTAAATTAAAAACATCCTCACAAGAATTAATACTTGTGATTTCTTTATTAATTATTTTTTCAGTAAGTCTTTTACCAAGCTGGATAGCAGCAATAATTTTACTAGCCTTGGCAAGTTTTATCCCGTCAATTCCATTTAATTGCTCAATACTTATAGACAAAAGCTCCTCGCTAGAAAAAGTATTTAAAATTTCTCTAGCAAGTTCAATAGCATTTTTCTTCTTAGAGCCAGTTTCGATAAGAATTGCTAAAAGCTCCTCATCACTCAAACTTGCATATCCCTCATTTTTCAACTTTTCCCTTGGTCTTTGACTAAGGTCCAAATCTTTGATTTTTTTATTCATTTATAACACCAAGTTTCTTTAAATGCTCAATTATAAAATTAGAACTCAAACCAACAAAAAATCCAGTAAAAATTCCTATAAAAACTAAAACTGGAAAATAATAAAACATCTTTATATTTTGCATAAAAAATATTGCAACAATAATTTGACCTAAATTATGGAAAAAAGCACCAATTTCACTAACTCCAATGAGTGAAAAATCATCATCTACCTTTTTAAGTGAAAAATACATAGCAGTTGTAGAAAAAATAGCTCCAACAAAAGAATAGAAAAAACTCATTACTGATCCAGTAATCAAAACCAACAAAAAAGATTTCAATATACTTACAGCCAAAGCCTTTTTATAATCATAAATATAAATAGCAACTAATATTATTATATTCGAAAAACCAAGCCTAGCACCAGGAATCGGAACAGGCATTGGAACCATAGATTCAATCAAAGAAATAGCAAGAGATAAAGCGACAAAAAGCGATAAATTTACATATACTTTTAAAGTTTTATTATTCATCCAACCACCTTATCAATTTCTTCCTCACCACTATCCTCTTTTTCAGAAACAATTTCTAAAATTAATCTATGAGGAAGGCAAACTATAGTTTCTCCAACTTTTTTTATACTAGGCATGTGAGTACAAAGCAAATCTCTACAATTAGCTTCCTTCATACTAACTTGCCCATTTTTTATTTCAACAATATTAAATTCATCATCGTCAATTTTAATTTTAAATTTTTTATCTTTATTAAGTGGATATTTACCATATTCTTTCCCATTAAGCTCAACTCTCAAATAATTTCCATCTTCTCCCGACTTAATTTTTTGCACAAAAAAAGCCATGCTCAAGCTTAATAATAAAAGTAATAAAATAACAAAAATATCTCTTTTTTTTAATTTCATATCTACCTCTTATAAAAGTTTATCATTTAAAATAGATTGATGTCAATTTAAAAAATCCAAATAAAAAAAGACCATCGATTTATTTCGATGGTCAAATCATTATCTTATTATTTATTCAACATCAATACATTTTGCAGGACATTTTTCTGCAGCTTCTTTTAAAAGATTTAGATCTAAATTATCAGATATTGTTTCTTTTGATAAGAAATTATCCATTGTAAATCCTTCTGGATAAGTTCTTGCACAAATTGAACAACCAATACATCCAACTTTACAATTTCCTCTAACATCTTTTCCTTTATCGTGTGAAGAACATTTTACAATTGCTTTTTGTGAATAAGGAACAAGCTCTATAATATTTTTAGGACAAGTTTTAACGCAAGCTCCACAAGCTACGCATTTTTCCTTATCTACAACACTTACTCCATCCACCATATGTATAGCGTCAAATTCACAAGCTTTAACACATGAGCCACAACCAAGGCAACCATAATTACAAGCTTTTTTTCCACCAAATAAAGCAATTTGTGCTCTACAATCTTCAAGACCTGCATATTCGTATAAATCTTTTGCATTTTCGCAAGTTCCATTACATTTTACAACTGCAACTTGTTTATCTCCAGCTCCAGCTGACTCAACGCCCATAGCACTTGCAACTGCATCTGTTACAGATTGTCCACCAATTACACAAGCAGAAACAGGAGCTTCTCCCTTTGCAATTGCATTTGCACAACCATCACAACCTGGATAACCGCAAGCTCCACAGTTTGCTCCAGGAAGTGCATCTCTTACTCTTTCAACAATTGGGTCTGTTTCAACCTCAAATTTTTTACTAATAACACCTAATAAGCCAGCTAGTACAAATCCTAATATGGCTAATACAAGTGTTGGAATTAATATATTATTCATCACATTTCTCCTCTATGCTAATCCTGCAAAGCCCATAAAGGCAATTGACATTAGACCTAGAGTAATCAAAGTAATAGGTCCACCCTTGAAAGCTTCTGGCAAGTCGTTATCTTCGATTTTTTCTCTTATAGAAGCAAGTATTACTAAAGCAATTAAGAAACCTACTGCAGCTGCTGCTGCATTTATTGTTGTTTCTAATAAATTATAGCTTTCATTTATATTTTTAATAGCCACACCAAGTACTATACAGTTAGTTGTAATTAATGGTAGATAAACACCAAGAGCCTCATAAAGATTTGGCATTGATTTTTTCATAATCATCTCTACTGTTTGCACTAATGAGGCGATTACTAAAATAAATACAACTGTTTGTAAATATCCAATTTTTAATGGATCTAATATATAATATTGGATAACCCAAGTAATAATTGAAGATAAGGTTACTACGAAAATTACTGCAGCTCCCATTCCTTTTGCAGTTTCAACTTTACTTGTTACACCAAGTGTTGGACAAATTCCTAAAAATTGTCCCAAAACATAATTATTTACAAATATTGATGCAATAATTATTGAAAATAATTCTGACATAATTCCTCCTACTTATTATTTTTCTTCTTGTTTGAAATAGCTGCTGCTACCGCAAACATGATTCCTAGGATAATAAATGAAGATGCTGGTTGAATTAAAAATCCAATTGTATAATCTTCAGGAATTATTCTATTATCTAGTAATGTACCATTTCCAAATAATTCTCTAATAGCTGCAAGAATAGAAATTGCTATTGTATAACCTAAACCTTGACCAATACCATCAACAATTGATGCTATAGGACCTTGTTGTGAAGCAAATCCTTCAGCTCTTGCAAGAATTATACAGTTTACAACTATAAGTGGAATAAAAATTCCAAGTGATTGATCAAGTGCTGGCAAGTATGCTTTTATAATCATTTGAACCATAGTTACGAAACTTGCTATTACAACTATAAATGCTGGAATTCTTACTTCATCTGGAATAAAATTTCTCAAAACAGAAATTACCAAGTTTGAAAGTGTAAGTACAAAAATTACTGCAGCTCCCATTCCAATCGCATTAGAAAGTGAAGATGAAATAGCAAGTACAGAACACATTCCTACCATTTGTACAAATACTGGGTTATTTGAAAATATTCCGTCTTTAAAAACTTTTCCCAAATTTACAGATTTTTTCTTTCTTTTTTCTTTTTCTTTTTGAACATCTATAGGTTTTCCAGTTTGTCTTTCCATATCTTTACCTCCTACTTAAGATCTTTCAATACTTCACGAGCAGTATTTATACCATTAAGGATAGTATTAGTTGAATATGTAGCTCCTGAAATTCCTACAATTTCGTTTTCAGATCCAGCTTCTGATGCACCGACTTTCTTGTCAACGCTTACGCCTTTAACTCCCTCTTTAAACCAATCTTCTTCCATTTGAAGACCAAATCCTGCAGATTCTGAATGTTTTAAAGGACTGAAACCTGTCAATTTATTTTCACTATCAACTCCAATGATAAATTCGATGTCTCCACCGTATCCACCTTTAGAATTTACATCAAACACATATCCTTTGCCTCCATCAGCTTTATAAACTCCTTTTACAGCTTCAGGAAATTTTCCCTTAACTTCTTCAAAGTCTTTTCCTTCTGGAAAGGCAATTTTTAATGATTCATTTAATTTTTCTTGTTCAGCTTTTTTTATAATTGGTTCTGTAACTGAATTTGTAAAGGCCAATACTAAAGCTGATACAGCTGTAATTATTAATAATTTAATTCCTAATTTTAATGCTTTATTCATCTTTTGCCCCTTTACTAGCTACACCAAATACCTTAGGCATTGTCTTACTATCTATAAGAGGAACTAATAAGTTCATTAATAAAATTGAATATGAAACACCTTCTGGGTATCCACCAAAAACTCTTATTAGTGAAGTGATAAGTCCGCAACCAAAAGCAAATATTATTTCTCCTTTTTTTGTTACAGGACTTGTTGTATAGTCTGTTGCCATGAAAAATGCTCCAAGCATTAGACCACCTGATAATAATTGTTCGATTATTCCATCAACAGATTTATTAAATACCATCAATAAAATTGCTGTTGTTAATATGTATACTGCAGGTATTCTTATTGAAATAACTTTTCTAATTATAAGATATGCTGCTCCAATTAATATGGCTAGAGTTGAAACTTCTCCAATACATCCACCCATATTTCCTATAAACATATCTAATAAAGCTGGTTTTTCTCCTCCTGATAAAACTGTTGCAGCTGATACTGCTGAAACTTTTCCTGGTGCTACATAATTTGACATATTTTTTGACCAAGATGCAAGTAAAAATGCTCTTGCTCCCAAAGCTGGGTTTACAATATTTTGTCCTATTCCACCAAAAAATTGCTTACAAATAACTATAGCAAAAGCTGCGCCTATTACCGTTTGCCAAACTGGCATTGTAACTGGGATATTGTAGGCTAAAAGTAAACCTGTAACTATAGCTGATAAATCATTTATTGATGATTGTCTTTTCATTACTTTGTTAGATACAAATTCTGCAATAACACAACTTGCTACTGATGCAATCATTAAAACAAGTGCTTTCATTCCAAAGAAATATATTCCTGCAAGTCCTGTTGGAATAAGAGCAATTATTACATCTAACATTTCTTTAGTAACAGTTCTCTCGCTTCTCATATGAGGAGAGGATGATACTAATAATTTTTTTGCTTCCATTTATTTCTCCTCTACTTTCCTGCTTGACGAATTTGTCTTTTTCCAAACCTAATTGCTTCAACCAAAGGTCTTTTTGATGGACAAATATATGAACATGATCCACATTCTATACAATCAAGTATGTGAAGATCTTGTGCCTTATCAAATTTTTCTTTTAATGAAAATTTGTGAATTAATAATGGCATAAGTCCAACTGGACAAACATTTACACACTTAGCACATCTTATACAAGGATTTGTAATTGGTGCTTTTGATTCTTCTTCGTTTAAAACTAAGATACAGTTACTAGCTTTTTCTACTGGTTGATTTATATTTGGTTGGGCAATTCCCATCATTGGTCCACCATTTATAACTTTTCCAGCATCTTCTGTAAGTCCGCCAGCTTCTTCTATCATATCTTCAAAACTTGTTCCAATTCTTACTAGGAAATTTGAAGGATTTTTTATTCCATGACCTGTAACTGTCATATATCTTTCTATTAGTGGTTTTCCGTAATAAACTGCTTCATAAACTGCGTTTGCACTTGAAACGTTTGAAACAATTACTCCAACATCCATTGGAAGACCGCCTGAAGGAACTTCTCTATGTAATACGGCATTAATAATTCTTTTTTCATCTCCTTGTGGATATTTGGTAACCATGGTTGCCACTTCAAGTTTTGATGAATTTTTATTTGCCAGTGCCTTTTTAACTTTTTCGATTGCTTCTGGTTTGTTATCTTCGATTGCAATAATTCCTTTTTTTGCATCTACTGCTTTAACAAGTAATTCCAAAGCATCTACTATTACTTCAGGTTTTGTTTTTAAAATAAAATCATCGCAAGTAACGTAAGGTTCACACTCAGCACCATTTATAATAACAGTATCAATTGGTTTGTTTGGTGAATATTTAATATGTGCTGGGAATGATGCTCCTCCCATACCTACAAGACCATTTTCTTTCATCGCCTCAACTATTTTTTCTTTAGTTAAGTTTGTAACATCTTTTCTTTCGTAGTTAATCTCTTGGTCATAGCCTTCTGTGTCAATAACAACAGCTTTGCTGTTTTTACCAGATGCTGTTTGGATATCGATTACACTTGAAACTTTACCATTAACTGATGAGTGAATATTACAAGAAAAATTTCCTACAGCTTCGCCGATAAGCTGTCCAATTTTCACTTCATCGTTTTTCTTAACTAAACATTTACTTGGAGCTCCAATGTGTTGAGTAAGTGGAATTGTTACAGTTTTTGGAATTTTTGCAACAATTAAGTCTTTTTTTTCGCTTAATTCCTTATACTCTGGAATTTTTACTCCATTAGCAAATGTTAAATTTTCTAGAGCCATAATCTCTCCTTTCATTTAATCCGTATACTAGCATTATAATTTATTTAAAAATATTATTCAATGATTATAATACATCAAATAATATTTTTTTAACAAATTTCTTATAATTTTTTATAGATAATGATTTTCTATCTTTTAATTCTTCCTTGCTTGGAAGTCCATCATCGTAAAATACTTTCATCAAATCATAATTTGAATTTATTTTTATTACATATTGTCTAGTTTCTTTTGTAGGAATTTTTGTTGGATCTGGGTCATGCTTGTCTATTTTTTTATCTGCAATTAGTTTGTCTATATTTCCTATTCCCCCATTATAAGCTGCAAGAGCTAAGTCGACATTATTATAATATTCATTCAAATATTTGAAATACCCTACTCCAAGATTTAAATTATAATCTACTTCTTTTAATTTATCTGGATAATATTCTTCTCCAATTATTTCTGCACTATGTTTTGCAGATGAATCTAATAATTGCATAAGTCCCATAGCATTTTGACTTGAGTGAGCTTCTGTGTCAAAATCACTTTCTACTTTTATAATTGATGCAATCAAAAGTGGGTCTACATTATATTTTTGTGAATATTTTTCTATTTCTTCTTGGTAGGCAATTTTTTGTCTTGATGTTTGATAGGCTACTATTGAAAAACTAATTATAACAACCATCACAAACGCTAATATTATTATTCCTATTATTTTAAAAATATTTTTTAAAGCTTTCATATATTCTCCAAATTTTTTAAAGCTATTTCTACTTTTTTTTCTAAATTTTCTAAGGACGTGCTATTATCAAAAATTACATCTGATTTTTTTTGCATTTCTAAAAAATCCTGACTGTTAATTTTTTTTAATGCAAAATCTCTTCCTATCTTATCTCTTTGCATTAATCTTTCTATTTGAATTTCTCTATCAGCGGTAACTAGCCATACATAATCACAATGAAATTTTTCTTTCATTTGAAAGTACAAGGGAATTTCTATAAAAATATTTTTCTCATTACTTTCTTTTATCAAATTATTTATATAAGCGATGATATTTTTATGAGTAATTTCATTTATCAATTCTCTTTTTTGAGAATTATTAAAAATTATTTTTGCTAAGATTTTCTTGTCTAAATTTTCTCCATCAAAAGCCTCGTCAAAAGCTTTTGATGATAAAATTTCTTTGTAATTTATTTGGTCTTTTTCTAGTAATTTCTTATTTATTTCATCGCTATCTATAACTTTATAGCCTTTTTTTCTCAAAATTTCTGATAAAGAAGATTTACCACTTGCAATTGTTCCAGTTATAACAATTTTATTTTGACTCATACATACTTTCTCCGCTATCTATGTCAACCAAAAGTGGAACGTTTAAATTTACAGCTTCTTGCATAGATGATTTTAAAATCTCCTTTGCTTTTTCCAAATCTTTTTTGCTTGCTTCTATGATTATTTCATCATGAATTTGTAAAACTATTTTTGCATCTATTTTTGCTTTTTGCAAATTTTGGTATGAATTTATCATGGCAAATTTTATAATGTCCGCTGCTGTTCCTTGAATTGGTGTATTTAAAGCGACCCTTTCTCCAAAACTTCTCACATTGAAATTTTTTGAATTTATTTCTGGAACATATCTTCTTCTATTAAATATTGTATTTACATATCCATCTTCTTTGGCTTTTTTAACAATATCTTTCATATATTTTTTAATTTCTGGATAGGTGTCAAGGTAATTTTCTATATATTCCTTGGCTCTTTTTCTTGGTATATTTAAATTTTGGCTAAGTCCATAATCGCTTATACCATAAATTATTCCAAAATTTACAGCTTTAGCCTCACTTCTTTGTAATTTTGTAACCTCATCAATTGGTGTAGAAAAAACTTCTGATGCAGTCTTTGTGTGTATATCAATATCTTTTGAAAAAGCCTCTTGCATTTTTTTATCATTTGCAAGATGTGCCAAAACTCTTAATTCAATTTGTGAATAATCTGCATCAATTAATACTTTCTCATCATCAGCTTTGAAAGCTTTTCTGATTTTTCTGCCCTCTTCGGTTCTTATTGGAAGATTTTGTAAATTTGGTTCTGTTGAAGAAAGTCTGCCTGTTGCTGTAACATTTTGCTTAAATGTTGACCTGATTCTTCCATCTTCATCAATACAATCTTCAAGACTTTCAAGATAGGTTGATTTTAATTTATACATTTCCCTATATCTTTCAATTTTTTCGATTATAGGGTGTTTTTTTCTTAATTTTTCTAAAACTTGAGCATTTGTTGAATAGCCAGTTTTTGTTTTTTTAATTATAGGAAGTTTCAAATCTTCAAATAAAATTTTTGAAAGCTGCTTTGGTGAATTTATATTAAATTCACTTCCAGCAAGCTCATAGATTATTTTTTCTAAATCTTCAAGTTCAAGAGAAACTTCATCTTTAATTTTCTCAAGCTCATTTTTATCACAAACAAAACCTGTTATTTCCATATCCGCCAAAACTTTGGATAATTTTATTTCACAATCCTTATAAAGATCATACATAGAAAGCTCTTTTAATTTTTGGGTTAAAATATCCAGACTATCTTCAATTGCATTTACAATAGATGCCAAATATTTGCCAAGATTATCAGAATCCAAATCCTTGTATGATTTTTTACTTTTTCCCTTACCAAGCAAATCTTCTTCATTTTCTACTTCATATTTCAAAAATGCTTGGCTAAAAGTTTTTAAATCATAAGATGACCTTGAAGGATCAATTAGATAGTGCATAAGCATAGTATCATCATAAGGCAAAGAAATATTTATCCCAAGCTTATCAAACAAGACAATGTCTTCTTTAATATCAAAAGAAACTTTTTTAGTATTATCATCCTCAAAATATTTTTTGAATTTTTCTACAAATTTTTCATCTGGATTATAAATGTAAGTTTTTGATGAAGGTGTTTTTATTGCTATTTTATAGGCATTAGAGTGAATATAATTGTCTCCCTCAAAAATGCTTTTAAAATAAAATACCCCATCTTTTTCAATATCATCTATTATAGAAAAATCATCAGAAAATGAATAAGAAAATTCTATTTCATCTTTTCTTTCTTCGCTAGTATCTTCAAATTTTTCCATAAATTTATTGAAATTATATTTTGAAAATTTTTCTCTCAAAGAATCCAAGTCTGGTTCTTTTACCTTTAATTCTGAAATTTTCATCCCAACTGGAGCATTTGTAACAATTGTTCCGATTTTTTTGGACAAAAAGGCAATTTGCTTTGAATTTTCTAGATTTCCCTTGGTTTTTTTGCCCTTAATATCATCCAAATTTTCATATAAGCCTTCCATAGACCCATATTTTTTTATAAATTTAATGGCAGTTTTTTCGCCAATTCCATCAACACCAGGAATATTATCAGACTTATCTCCCATTAAACCCTTAACATCAATTAATTGTTTTGGACTAAGACCATAATCATTTTCAATAGATTTTACAGTGATTTCTTCCATCTGAGAAATTCCTTTTCTTGTAAGAAAAACCACAACCTTATCATTTACAAGTTGAAAATAATCTTTATCCCCTGTAATAATTACAGTTTCAAGGCCTTCTTCCTTTGCAATTGTAGAAAAAGTTCCAACAATATCATCAGCCTCATAACCATCTATATCCAAATACTTTACATTTAATGAATCAAGAATGTCTTTTAAAATTCCAAATTGATAATTCAATTCGTTTGGCGCCTTATCCCTGTTTGCTTTATAATCTTCAAATTCTTTGTGCCTAAAAGTTTTTGTTTTCTTATCAAAAGCAACCAAAATATAATCTGGCTTATATTCTTCAACAGCCCTAAAATACATGGTCAAAAATCCATAAACACCGTTTGTCATAACACCATCAGCATTTGTAAGATTAGGAAGGGCAAAAAAGGCTCTAAAAATCAAACTAGATCCGTCAATTAGCATTACTTTTTTACTCATATATTTCTCCTTTCTATAAGTATAACACATTTTAATTTTCACAAAAAAATAAGTAGAAAAATTTGCTGATTAAAAATTTGAAAATTAAAATTTTAAAAAATTTTTTTAAAAAGGCATCAAAAAAAGCTATGCAATTTTGCATAGCTTAAATATGAAAAAAATAAAAAAATTAATGGTGCTGGTGGTGGGACTTGAACCCACACGTTCCGGAGAACAACAGAGTTTGAGTCTGTCTCGTCTGCCAATTCCGACACACCAGCATTAACACTACCTGATTATTATAACACCATTAATCGCCTTATGCAAATTTTTTTACATTTTTCTCAAATCATTAAAATCATTTCCCAAAATTTTTAAATTATTAATTAGTTTCATCCCACTTTTAGAAAAACAAAATTTCAAAGCAATTAAACTTGTCAATATTCCTATAAGAATTCCACAAAAAACATCTGATGGAAAATGAACATACAAATATAATCTTGAAAAAGCAATCAGGATTGCCAAAATACTTGCCATTATATTAATTGTTTTTGATTTTGAAAATAATAATATTACTGTAAGCATACAAAAAGAAATTGACGAATGCCCAGATGGAAATGATGGATCTTGAGGTTTTAAAACTAACAATTTAATTCCATCAACAATTTCAAAAGGTCTAATCCTCCCTATAGCAGGTTTTAAAATCAAATTTACAACTAATGCATTAAATAAAAAACAAACAATCATAAGCCTTGCCATTTTTTTATATTCTTTTGTAGTTAAAAAAATCAAAATCAATAATATCCAAAAAATTCCCATATTCCCAAGAGCAGTAATGGTTGTCATTATTTTATCCAAGATGGGACTTTTTATATTTTGAATTAAATTTAATAATGAAATATCTATTTTTGTTATAAAATTCATACTTTCCCCTTTATTTTCACAAATATAATATCACAAAGAAGAAAAATAAAAAAGACTGCGCTAAGCAGTCTCTATTGTACTTTTGTATTTATGGTTTCTTTAACCATTTGATCGGCTTTTAAAATTCTTGCTCTTTGATTTTCGTCAACTTTATCAAAATATTTTCCTCCTTCAAGGAAATCTTTTGTTCTGTAAACTCTTGAAAGTTTTCCATATTCATCATTTATATGTCCAACCCAAATCGGATAAAAATTAACTTCTCCTAATTTTACTTTTCCAGTTTTTGTATTTTTTTCTACATTTATGTCAAAGGCAACTGATTGTTCTGTTCTAATATCTCCCAAAGCCTCCAAGGATTGGTTTGATACAAAATTTCCACAAGCGTAAGCTATATATCCTTCTTTTCCATTTTCAGCTTTATATCTTTCTGCTGGTTGAACAACGTGAGGATGATTTCCAATAACTACATCTGCTCCCCACTTTATCATATTTCTTGCCAAAGAAATATGTTCTTGGGCTGGATATGATTGGTATTCTATTCCCCAGTGTGGATAAACTATAATAAAATCTGAATTTTTTCTAGCTTCTTTTATGTCTTCTTCTATTATTTTTTCATCCAAATAATTTATAATTTCATTTGGCTTATGATTTACTACTAAACTTTCTAAACCATTAACTCCATAGGTGTAAGCCAAAAATCCTATTTTCATATTTTTTACTTGAATATATTTTATCCTACTTTCTCCTGCTTTTCTTGTTCCGCAGTGAGCGATTCCTTCCTTATCCATAGCTTCTATTGTATCATAGATTCCTTTTTCTTCTGAATCTAGGGTGTGATTGTTAGCTGTTGAAAGTAAATCAAAACCCGCCTCTTTTATATCTTTCAAATATTCAGCTGGGCTTGTAAATTGTGGAAAACCTGAAGGTTGTCTATCAGGATTTATGCTTGTTTCAAAATTTCCAATTGCTAAATCAGAGTCTGATACAAATTCTTTTATATATTCAAATTGTCTAGAAAAATCATAATTTCCTTTTCCATAATTTTTTGCGTAATTTACTTGACCCATGTGAGCCATAATATCTCCAAAAGCCTTTATATTTATTTTTTCAACTTTTGAATCTGAATCATTTGTGTTTGAGTCTTTTTTATCAATTTTACTTATATTTATCTTTTTGTTATTTGAATCAGTACTATCGTCGTTTGATTTTTTTCTTTCTTTTATTATAATATTTTCTGCAATATTTGAATTAGAATCAGTTTTATCTTCATTTTTCTTACATGATGTAAAACTAATAGCTAGAAAAAATATAAAAATTACCGATAATATTCTCTTAATTTTTTTCATTTCTACTCCTTTATTTATATAATCATATACAATTATATATTATTCTATAAATAAAGTCATATTAGAATGAAATTTGGTATCTTATTGCAATTATACAAAGAATTACAGCAAGTGGAACATATAAATATCTTCCTAAATTATACCAACCATCACCGTGCTTACTTTTTGCACTTTTATTTATTTCATCCATCAAATCTTCTTTTTTCATTACCCAAAACCATGAAATGGCTCCTATAATTGCAGATATTGGAAGAATATAAATTGTTACAAAATTCATCCATGCTCCCCATTTTGCTATAGGATGTAAAAATAATCCACAAACAAATACAAGAATCATTAGAACAAGTAGGACATTAATTCTTTTTAAATTTTCAAATTTAGATGTTATTGCTTCAGCAACTGTTTCTATCATTGATTGAACTGACAATACTCCTGCAAAAACTATTGCTATATACAAAATAATTGCAAAAATTCTTCCTCCAGCTATTTCTTGTAAAACTTTTGGCAAAACAACAAAAATTAATTTTGGTCCTTGTGATTGGGAAAATCCAAAAGCAAAAGTTGCTGGTAGCATTACGAAAGTTGAAAGCATAGCTGCAACTGTATCAAGGCTTGATGTGATTGTTGATGAATGAACTATATCTTCACTATCTGGAAGATAAGAACCATAAACAACCATTACTGTTGAAACAATTGATAGGGAGAAAAATGCTTGTCCCATTGCACCTATCCACAATTTTATATCCAATAATTTTTCTGGTTCTAAAGTAAAAATAAATTTGTATCCTTCTACTGCCTTATTTAAAAATGCAATTCTTACTGCAAGAATTATAAATAAAATAAAAAATAGAGGCATCATAAATGAATTTGTTTTTTCTATTCCTTTTGTCCCATAAGCTAAGGTCAAAAATACAATAATAACTAATAAAAAATGTTCTTTTGTAAGTGCAAAATCATTTGTAGAAATTGATTCAAACCATACATTTGGATCTTGAGTCAAAAGTGATCCAGTAATTGAATCAAGAAGAGCTTTAAGTACATAAGTAATAACAACTGTATATCCAATAGCTAATAAAACTACACCAACTAAAGGAATCCACCTTATTACTCTTCCTACTCCTTCCTTATTTCTAGATTTCCAAACTTCTCTAAAAACTCCCATTGGCCCCGCTTTATATCTTCTTCCTACTGCACTTTCTGCAGAAAGACCAACACGACCAAATAAAAATACAAAGAATAAATAAGGAATCAAAAATGATAATCCCCCATTCATTCCAATTTTATAGGGAAAAGCCCATACGTTGGCAAGTCCTACTGCACTTCCAACGCATGCCATTATAAATCCCCATTTGTTACTAAATTTCGAATTATTTTCCATTTTCTTCTCCATAAATTTTAAAAAGTAACTTTAAATACTAAAGCTAAAATCGATAAAACAATTGCTATTGGAACATAAACATATTTTCCAAGCTTGTGCCATCCTTCTCCTGCTTTTTTCTTTGCACCACTATTAACTTCTTCCAAAATTTCATCTTTTTTCCAAAAATAAAACCAAGAAATTGCTCCAATTGATGCTCCTATTGGAATTATATAAATAGAAACAAGATCCATCCATGGACCCCATTTGCTAATAGCTTCCATATTAACGCCAATCAAAAATGTTACAAGACCAATTATAGTCAAAGCAGTAATTCTTTTAATTTTGTTATACCTGTGCATAAGAGATTCCGCTATAACTTCAAACATATTTTGTAAAGAAGAAATCCCTGCAAATACAACCGCAGTATAAAGAATTATAGCAAAAATTCTTCCACCTTTTATATTTTGCAATATAGTTGGCAAAACTTCAAATAAAAGTCCAGGTCCACCAGCTTGTGAAAGACCAAAAACCAAAATAGATGGAACAATTACACAAGATGACAACAAAGCTGCCAAGGTATCAAAAAATGCAGTAGATTTTGCTGCTGATAAAATGTCTTCATTTTTATCTAGATAAGAGCCACACACAATCATTCCACTTCCTGTTACAGAAAGAGAAAAGAAAGCTTGTCCCATTGCATTTTCTATAGTTTTTAAAGATAATTTGTCAAAGTCTAACCTAAACATATATTTATAACCTTCAAGAGCATTTGGTAAAGTTAAAATAAAAATTGCAATAATTAAAAATAAAATAAAAAATGCAGGCATCATAATTTTATTAGATTTTTCTATAGTATTTGCACCCTTCAAACAAGTTAAAAGTGTTACCAAAATTATTATAAAATGATAAATAACAACAGAGTAATCTTTATTTGAAAAAGATTCAAACCATTTTTTACTATTTACAACTAAAAGTTCTCCAGTCAAAGAATCTACTAAAGCTTTTAAAACATAAGAAACTATAACAGCATATCCAATAGCTATAAATAAAGAACCCAACAAAGGCAAAAAGCCGATATTTTTACTAATAAAAGAATGCTCTTTCTTATTATTTTTTGAATTTAAGGCATATTCATAAGAGCCCAAAGTTCCAGTTTCAGCTCTTCTACCTATTGCAAATTCACTTGATAAACCTACATAAGCAAAAAGAGCTACAAAAACTAAATAAAATAATAAGAAAAATATTCCACCTTCTTGGAACTTATAAGGAAAGCCCCACACGTTTGCCATACCAACGGCACTACCTACAGCTGTCAGGATAAAACCCAACCTCGATGAGAATTTTTTTTCTTTGTTCATATTTAACTCCTTTTTACTTTAGCACACCAAGGCGTCAGCGTACTATTGAACTTGTTTCATTATATCATAAATTTATTATTTGTAAAACAAATTTCAAAAATAATTTAAATATAAAAACAAATCATAATTTCATAAAAGTAAATCTACCAATAGCAATTAAATTTTTCTCATCATCAAAAACATCGCAGTCAATATTAGCTAATTTCCTACCAATTTTTTTCGCCTTACATTTTGCAAAAAGATAAGACGTCTTGCTTGCGGATCTAAGAAAATTTACATATCCATCGCTTGTTACAAATTCTCCATCAAAATATTCCGACGCTTTTTTGCCACAAGCCGTATCAATCAAAGTCATAGTCAAACCACCATGAACAATTTTATTTATATTTAAACAATACTCTTCAATAGGAACTCTTGTAATTATTTCTCCATCATCATCTTTCACATATTCCATTTTTAAATAATCAACAAAATTCATAAAATATCCTTTCTATTTACAAATCAATTATAACATTTTCTCGATAAATCCTTTAATAGTGATATAATTATTTAATGAAGGATAAATTATGAGAAAAATGCTATTTATATTATCGTCCATGGCAGGAAAAACCGAGTTCGATATTAATGAAAAAGATATAGAAAAAATTTATAATAAAAAAGATTTTGAAGAAAATATTCAAATAATTAGGACTTCTTATGAAGACCACGCAACTGATGCAGCCAAAGCCTTTATTGAAAAATATAAAAATTACAAAAAAACAATAATAGTTGGAGGAGGCGACGGCTCATTAAATGAAATTTGCAATGTGATTTATGAAAATGATTTGGAAAATACAAGTCTTGGTTTAATTCCTATGGGAACTGGCAACGACTTTTCCAAAAATTTTTCATACAAAAATTTCAAAGTAGAAAGTCTATTAAATTTAAAAGAAAAAAAGATTGATTTAATTAAAGTAAATGACAAAGTCGGAATAAACGTCTTATCCCTAGGATTTGATACAGTTGTTTTAGAAAAAGCCTACGAATATTTAGATAAAAATCCATCTTTAGGGAAAAAAGCATATTTTTTTGGAGTCATTAAGGCATTAAAATATTTGTCATATCAAAATCTATCATTAACTTTATATGACAAAAATTACAATGAAATAAAACTTGAAGATAAATTTTTGCTCACTGCTATCTGCAACGGTGGCTATTACGGCTCAGGATTTAATCCTGCCCCAAGCGCAAAAATTGATGATGGAATTTTAAATTTAGTTTATGCAAAAAAACTACCAAATATCTTGTTGCCATCTTTGATAATAAGATACAAACATGGACTTTTAGAAAATTCAAAATATTTGGATGAAATAAAGGTAAAAAAGGGACAAATAAAATCAAATGAAAAAATTTTAGCAAATATTGACGGAGAAATTTTTGAAAATAAAATAATAAATTTTGAAATTATTGAAAATTGTTTGTCTTGGACTTATTTTGATATGTAATTTTAAAAGGGATTGTTGTAAAATTATGAATAATCATCATTCTACAACAGTCCCTTTTTTATATCTAACTTTCTAATTTTGACACATAAGGATTATCTTTTATATAAAATCTATACAGGTAATCTTTCGCCTCTTTGGCATAATCTATTCCAATTCTTTTTGCTTTTATTATTTCAAAATCTTTCTTGCCATCTTCCATATAAAAATCTTTGGAAAAAATATCTTTACCATTAAAATTTTTATCAATTTTTAAGGCTTTTGTAAGTTTTGCTGGGCCATTGCTTAAATTTTTTCTTTGATAAATCGATAGGTCTTTATAATTTTTCCCAAATCTATTTTTTGAAATCAAATCGAAATTATCCAAAGGCTCAATTGCTCTCAACAAAACTGCCTCTGGTACTCCTTCTTTTACGCTTGATATATTTAAAAGAAAATGAATTCCATAAGTTTGATAAACGTACAAAGTGCCTGCATCCATATACATAATTTTATTTCTGTCAGTTTTTTTGCCTAAAAAAGTGTGGCACGCCCTATCATTTACTCCAAGATATGCTTCTGTTTCTACGATTTTAGCTCTTATAATTTGTCCATCAATTTTTCTAACTAAAATATTTCCAAGCAAATCATTGGCAAGATCTAGTGTATTTTTCCTAAAATATTTTCTATCAAGCATTGTTTTCTCCTTTATAAAAATAGCCCCTAAATCTTTTTGATTTAAGGGTTTAGTCTAGTTTTCCATTATTATTTTTTTAATATCACTTGGCCTATTTGCAATAAAATTTGCATTTTCAAATTCTTCTTTTTTTCCATAACCATAAGCTACAGCAATTGATTTTATGGCTAATTCATTGCTCGCATCTATGTCATAAGACCTATCGCCTATCATAATAGATTCATTAGCTTTTAAATTATTTTCAAAAAGTAGATGTTCGATTACCTTTTTCTTTGTATTTTTATCATTAGAAGAACCAGAAATATAGGAAAAATATTGCAAAATTCCAAAATATTCTAAAATTTTCTTAGAAGATTCTTCGCCCTTGCTTGTTGCAAGATAAATATTAAAGCCTTCATCATATAAATCTTCTATTAATTCTTTAACTCCCTCATAAAGAGAAGTTTCAAACAGACCGTTTTTAAAGTAATACTTTCTATAATAATAAACTCCATCATCAGCCAAGTCCTCTCCCAATTCTTTTACAAAAGAATCTCTCAAAGGCGGACCAATGTATTCATAGAGCTTATCTCTTTGATAAGACTTGCCCATTTTTTCCAAAGCATATTCAAAAGCATTCAAAATCCCGCTAGCAGATTTTGAAATTGTTCCATCAAGATCGAATATAATATTTTTAATCATAAATTATCCTTTCTGGTTTATTTTTCCAAACATTTTCAAAATAGATTCTATTTTCCATTATTTTTATAAAAAATATTATAGAGCTATTTTTTTCCATTTTCGAATTTTTGTCCTAAAAGTTCCAAAAGGTGCAACAGTATTGATGTGAATAAATTTATAAACTTCCCAAACTGCCGTTTTTGTTGCATCATCAGCCCATTTTCTCATGTGTGGTTTAAATAATTCATCATCACTCAAAGAATCAATCATTTTATAAATATCTTCAATATTTTCTCTTAATTTTTCCTTTAATTCTTTTAGTGATAAATGAGCATAAGTATCCGTAAAATATTGATACAATTCCCCAAGTTGATTCCACTTAAAATCTTCAGATGGCGTCTTAACTTCAATACCTTTCTTTTCATCCTCTTCCCATTTTAAAACTAAATTTGTCCAACCAACTTGATAAGCAAGGTTTTCAGCTGGAGTTCTATCAACTTCTTCAACTCTCTTATCTTTCAATTCTTCTGGAATATCATCAAATTCCGAAATATATTTTTCAAATTTTTTCTCAATTTCAGCTTTAAGCTCTTTTTTATTGCTGTAAGTTCTCATAAATTTCTCCAAATTTTTAAATATCTAAGTTTTTATAGAATTAATTATATCATAAATACTTATTAATAGCTTTTTCCAAAGAAAAAATTATCAATATTTAAATTTTCCCAACAAAAAAAGGCTGATTATTATCAACCTTTTAATAATTTTTATTAATAAATTTTTTAATCTACTTTTGCCCATATTTTCTAAATGTAAAATATATAAATGGAATCAATATTATTGAAATTAGCAAATATAATATAATTATCATTGGTATTTGCATAAATACATGACCAAAAATTTCATATAATATTGGTAGTTTTATGCAATTATATATATTCACTAACTGATCTGGTGTTATTTTAAATAAATTTTCAAATGGCAAGACTCTTCCAATAAATGGCGATACTACGAATAATATTATTGGAATACACAAGCTTAGAAGTGACGAATGTGTTTTGGCTGATATTAGCATTGTTAATACGCTTGCAAAAATGCTTCCAATATATCCTCCAATAATTATTAGCAAATATCTTTCAAAAAAAGTGTAATTATAAATACAATAACTGTATTCTAATTGAATGGGCGATTTTGCTCCGCTTACACCCATTATCGTAAAAGATATTATGCAAAGACTTAGCATTAATGCCCAATATATAATTGTTGTCATCAATAAGCCTGTTCCTATTTTTATCTTAACTCCCTTATTTTTTCCTAATTTTGTGCTAAAAAAAATCGAATCAGCTTTCAATTTAAAATCTTCAGTAAATATTTCTGATACAAGAAATGATATGCCAATAATCAATATTAATGAGTAGGTTGTTGCATATAAGCCCATAGTTATCCACGAATCGGCAGGTTCGTAATAAAAAGGAGTTTTATTTTTTGAAAATTTTTCTTTCAAATATTTCATTTTTTTCTCAGTAACTCCATATTCTTTTACCAATTTTTTTATATTTTCTTTCCTGATATGGTAAATATTTTTTGCTTTGCTGACTTCTAAAAAATCAAATTTTTCATAATCCATTTCACTTCCATAGGACAAAGTGCTTACCATAAAATCTTTTATATCCATATACTCTTGCGTATTTGTAGCATATATTTTTTCTGGAATTTGATTTTTATAAATAGCCTTAATTTTTTTATCTTTTTTTATTACATCTTCAAAGACATCAGAATTTAATTTACCCGCATATTTAGATTTTTTCTCGCTTAGCTTTCTTGGTGCAAATATTCCATTATGGGTATTTCCATTATTATCCACAAAACTTATGCTCCATACTGCAAATATGCTAAAAGAAACTGCTATAGCAAACAAAAATATCAATAAAATTTTATTCATACGATTGCTAAGTAATAATTTCATCTCATACCTTATCATATTTATCTCCACTTTCTGTTCTAAAATAATAGAAAAATACATCTTCTAGAGTGATTTCAACGCATTTTGCATTGTTGTCGGGCTTATCTTCTGATAAAATTCTCATTTCAACATATTCTCCACTCTCTTTTACAAAACTAATCGAATCCTTAAATTTGCTTATTACTTTATTTGCTTGATCGGATTTACAACGATAAGTCCATGCTTTATAAGAAATATTTGAACATAATTCGAAAGCACTTCCTTGTTTTATAATTTTTCCATCTTTCATGACAAATATATGTTTTGCAATAGCTTCAATATCAGAAACTATATGGGTAGATAAAAGAACAATCTTATCCTTGGAAAGCTCTCCTATTAAATTTCTAAATTTAATCCTTTCCATTGGATCAAGTCCAGCAGTTGGCTCATCAAGTATAAGTATTTTTGGATCATTTAATAAAGCTTGAGCAATTCCAACTCTCCTTTTCATTCCACCCGATAATTTTTTCATTTTTTTTGACGAATGAATCTGCATTCCCGTAATTTCTAATAATTTTTCAATACGCACTTTAGTCAATCTTTTATTTAATCCTTTTAAAGAAGCTATATAAGAAAGATAATCTTTGACACTAAGGTTTGGATAAAAACCAAATTCTTGCGGAAGGTAGCCAATAATATTTCTATACCTACCATCCATTTCAAATATATCCTCGCCATTATAATATATTTTTCCATCACTAGGTTTTAAAACCGTACACAAGATTCTCATAAGGGTAGTTTTTCCCGCTCCATTTGTGCCAAGAAGTCCATATAAGCCATTTTCCATTTCAATTGAAATATCATCAACTGCTATCAAATTCCCAAATTTTTTTCTAACATTATTCAAAACTAAGCTCATTAAATTTTTCCTCCAAATATTCAGTGTTATCGTGTAAAACTTTTTGAATAAAATAAAATAATAATAAGGCACACATAATAAAGATTAAAATCCATACTATTGGTGTTATTTTTAAATAGAGATTATCATTCAAAATTATTAACATCCATCCCATATTGGCAGCCAAACAAATAATCATTGTCACAAATTGATTTAAATATCTTTTTCTAGAAAAAGCCATCATACAAATGATTGACGCAATCATAATCGGAAATACGAACTGCCACAAAAGATCTACGACCAATATTTTTTGAATTTCTACCGCATAAATACAAAACACAGTTAAAATTCCTGTATCAATAAGTCCAAAGGCTATTAATTTAGCAGCATATACTCTTCTCAAATCAAAAAGTGAGCTTTTTTCAATTTCCATCGATTTATTTTCAATGTTTTTCCAAAGTTCTGGAATTATAAATATTACAAAAAGTGCCGCCAAAACACTCAATCCCCTTTGCATATAAACTATTTCTTTTGAAATAGAAAGCCAATATCCTGCAAAAAAAAGCAAAAGCATTTGTGCAAATAACCACTCTTTTTTAATAATTTTAATCTGCAAGGCAATAAATTCAATAAAGCCAATTCTATTTTCATTTTCTTCACTATTAATAAATTCTTTAGCTTTAAAAACTAATTTGTCAATTGCTTCATTGGAAGGCTTTTTTTCATTAAATTTTTCTATATTTCTTAGTATTTTTTCCATTTTTTTATCATACTTGTCTATTTTTTTCATCTTTCACCTTCCACATATTTTCTTATCATATCCTTGCCTTTCCTAAGCCTATATTTTGTTAATTCTAGTGAGATGCCACAAATCTTTGCAACCTCTTTTTGTTTTCTATCAAAAAAATAATACAGAATTATTACATCCTTAATATCTGATGGCAATTTTTTAACAGCTTCTTTAACATCTAAATATTCTATTTTCCTATCAGATTCTATAAATTCCAAAAATATATTTTCAGAAAAATCTTCAATATAAAGATCTCTATTGCTTGTCTTCTTTTTTTCATCAATACATTTATTACGAGCAATTGTATATAAATAATTTAAAAGTTTGCCTTTATGTTTATAATGATTAATTGTTTTTAGAAAAGTTAAAAATACATCCTGCGTTATGTCCTCAGCCGTATTTATATCCAAAGCATGATATTTGCAATAGTTAAATATATTTCCATAATATTTTCGTATTATAATTTCAAAAGCATCACTATCGCCATTTTTTGCCCTATATATCAATAAAAAATCTACGCTCATGCCTAACAATTCTCCTCAAATAAATCTTGCCCTTTGTAATGTTTAACGATCAAAAACTACAAAAAGATAGTTTAAAAATTTAATTTAAATAAATTATCCTTTAAATTCCATCTACAAGCAAAATTTTATTTTGCAAGTATTTGAAATTTTTCAAAAAAAAAGACGATGAAGATATACTCTCACCGTCCTATAATTTATATCAGTCTGTAATTCTCTTTTTTTCAATATGATAAGTTGTAAAATTAAATGCGACACAAATAAAAAATAAAAAAGACTAAATATTTCTCAGATAAATAGCCTTTAATATTATTCACACAGAAATAGATTTCTGTATTTATTTTTTAAACATTTCTTAAATAATTCTGTACTATATTTAATTTTGCTATTTTAAGATATAAAAAAATCCTATAATAAAAACAGCACACATAGATAAAACACTCAACCATAATTTATAGCGTTTTTCTATATCTAATAAATTAATATATCCAATCCAACTTGTAATTTGTACAATAAATATCAAAATAACCCAGATATTATCTAACTTAATCTTCTCATTAGTTACCATCCCAATCAGGATAGTAGCAAGTAAAAATACTATTCCTAATATTTTATTCATATATACACCTAATAACGACTAACTGAAACGATTGATTTAGATATATACCATACATGTCTTTTCCCAAGCCTACTACGATAATGCTTAACTTTTTTTATTGTAAATTTCAAACCATGGCTAGAATCATTAGGAATAAGTAATGTTCCTCCACCAACTATAGTGCTGATTGTTCCAATTACACTTCCTACAACTTGCCCACCAGGAACTCTTGTCAAAATTAAACCTACTACACCACCCACTGTTGCGTTGTACCGATAGTAGTTTTAAACTCTGCCCATGATATATATACAGTACTATATGAAGTATCTGAGCGAGGTGATATAATAGGATTCTGTTCATCGCTACTTAATGTTTTATTCGTAATGGATGAATAAATTGAACCATCCTTTTTATTTAAGATTAAGTATTCTTCTTCACCAGTAGTATTATTATAAATGGTAACCTTTCTTGTGTTATCATCTTCTTTAACACTAACACGCTCAATTCCATCTTTTGAATTTATTGTAACAGCATCGTTGCCATCTTCGCTTATTGAGTAATCTTGTCCCTCTATTTTCTCTATACCATAATTTTCACTTGCGTATATTGGTGAAATTAGACTTGTAGACATTACTAAAACTGTCAATATTAATACACTCATTCGCTTTTTAAAGTTTTTTATCATAATCTCTAACCTCCTTATTATCAATTATTTGTTTTTCAAATACAAACTATAATACTGTGTCAATTCTTATTCTCAAACTATAATATAAATAAATCTCCGTTCTTTTACCTCTGAGGATTCATATAATTTATCACAATTAAACCTACCTTTATTTTAAGAAATAACATAAATTAGTAATGCATTTTGCTAATTATTACTACAATTTGAATCTAAACATTTATAATGTCCTGTACCATCTAAATCAAATATTTGGTATATACAAACGTCCAAAGCATTTGCTATATCGTTAGCAGTTTTTAGGCTCGGAATCGTTTTTCCTGTTTCTATTTTATTTATACTTGTCCTTGATATTCCCACTTTTTTACCAAGTCTATGTTGTGATAAACCTAGAGGTTTACGGTATTTCTCGATTCTATTATTCATTATTTCACCTTTCTTTGGTTAACTATAGTTTAACGCAATCTCATCCAGGTGTCAATAATTCATCATATTTTTTAATTACCTTTTCCTCGTATATTGTTACATAATATCTATGTTAATACTTTTCCATTTTGCCTTATTGCTCTAAGTGTTTCTTTGAATTCTTTTGTCTTTGTTGCTTCTTCTAGTAGGATTTTTATTTCTTCATCTGTTAGTTCTTCTGCATTTTCTATAAAGCTTTCTAAGATTGATCCTCTTATTATGAGCCTATGAGTTCTTTCTTTTCTTCTTTTCACTATGTCTTGTTTTAATATCTTTTGTTCTTGATTTTTTAGTTGCCTTAATCTTTCTTCTGTATCGTCTATTTTTTCTTTTATTTCTTTTTACTCTTGTCTTATTTGATATAATTTTTTCATACTAATCTCCCTTCTTGCAATAAAAAAGACGATAGAGTTTTTATTTTCTATCGCCTAGGTTATTTATCCTATTTATTTTACACCCATTTCAATTTTGCAAGCTATAGGTATCTCTATAAAAAATACTGTATATTGTCCAAACTCACTTGTTACTCCTATGTCTCCTCCCACATTATTAAGTATTTTTTTTACTATTGATAAGCCTAATCCCATTGATTCTTTATCAGTCGACCTAGCTTTATCCACTGTGTACAATGGATTAAATATTTTATCTAATTCAGATTTCTCTATGCCCTTTCCATTGTCTTTAAATTCTACTATAACTGTATCTGGGTTTTCTTTTGCAATTATATCAATTTCCAATGGATTTTCACCTCTATATTTTATAGAGTTTGAAAACAGATTTTCTAATATGATTTCAAGCATCCTATCAGATAAACCTATAACTGTACTTTCTTTTATATCATTTTTGTAAAATAAATTTTCTATTTCAATTGTAAATGATCTATTTAATTCATCTACAATTCTATCTAAAGATTCTTTAGCTCTGATATTATTTATTTCTTTGTCATATATACCAAATGATGAATAATCTTTTAGTTGTTTGATTCTATTATTTAATTGTTTGATCTTTTTGTTTATTATCCTTATATATTCATCTTTTTTTTCTTCGCTATCAGCAACTCCGTCACTTATTCCATCTATATGGGCTTGTATTACAGATAAGGGAGTTGATAAGTCATGGCTTATAGATGCTATTATCTCTTCTCTTTCTTCCTTTGCTTTATTTTCTCTTTCCCTATATAATTTTAAAGACGCTACCAATTTATTAAAATTATCCAATAATTCTCCTATTTCATCTACCCTATCATTTTCTATATATAAATCATATTCTCCTTTAGATAGCTCTTTAAAATTATCTAGCAAATTATATATAGGCTTTATAATAATCTTATCTACATAAGCTAAAAATATAGTCGATATAATGACAATTACTATAGCTATTAATATAGAAATTGATGTTAAAGATAACAAAAGACTTTTAGGTTCTTTTTCTGGTATTCCTAAGACCAACAAAAATAAAATTGGTATTAGAATGATTGATATGACAAATATTATTAAGTTTTTTTTAAGTGATTTAGATTTCAAATTTATAACCTACTCCCCAAACTGTTAAAATATATTTTGGATTCTTTGGATTATCTTCGATTTTTTGACGGAGTCTGTTTATAGTAACGGTAACAGTATTCAAATCTCCATAACTATCGAAGCCCCATATTCTATCATATAATTGTTCTCGACTAAAAACTTGTCTTGGATTTTTAGATAAAAATATCAAAAGTTCAAATTCATTTCTACTTAAATCAAGATCTCTACCATCTTTTTCTACCTTATATTCCTTAGTATATATTCTGATATTTTCTAGGTCTATTATTTCAAGATTTTCCTTATTGAAAACTTGGCTTCTTCTTAGCTGAGCATTAACTCTTGCAAGTAATTCTCTTGGCCTAAAGGGTTTGGTAATATAATCATCAGCTCCAAGATCAAGTCCCTTTACCTTATCAAATTCATCAATTTTTGCTGACAAAATCAAAATCGGTATTGTAGATTTTATTCTTATATTTTGGCAGATTTCATAACCATTCATACCTGGAAGCATTAAATCTAATATTACTAAGGACGGCTTAAATTTATCAAAAATTTCTATTGCCTCATCTCCTTGAGAACAAATTTCTACCTCATATAGCTCTTTTTCTAGATAATCTTTTATTATATTTGCCAAGTCAAGTTCATCTTCTACGATTAAAATTCTACTCATCCTATCCTCTCCTATTTTAATATTTCTACCCTTTTAAAATAGGAAATATTGACAAAATATAAGATTAATATACCTATTAAAGATATTGCAATATACAAGCTAAGTTCAATACCAAATTCCCCTTTGATTAAAAGAGATGGTATTTTATAAACATGTCTTACTAAAAATAAATATTTTAATTTTTCAGGACCTATTAAGCTTAGAATATAATATAAAAATCCTATTCCCATAACAATTGAAGCATTTTTTAAAAAAAGACCAGCATATACAATAAACATAGCCAAACATATTAGTGGCAAGATAATAGAAATTTCACTAAAAAGTACATTAATAAAGGCTCTTATTCCCTCTAACTTTACTCCTCCAAACAAAATAGCTTTTTCATCAGAAATTAAAACTGTTCCGTCATTAAGCATTATTTTGCCAACCAAAAAAGATGATATTATATCAAAAATCACTAAGGCTATTAGCCACATGATTATAGTAAATATTTTTGCTTTTATTAAATTTTTTCGATCTCCATTTACCATTATTGATAATTTGATAAGACCTTTTTCATACTCTATAGCTGTTAAGTCTGAAGATATATAAATCACAAATAAGACTAAAAACAAAACTGTATCTGGAACTGAAACTAAGGGAAATGACATCCAATTCATATCCGTATGAATAAATTGATTCGCTTTTACTATATGAGAAATTAAAATTATTAGAAAAAATAGATAATAAAACTTATTTTTCCTTTGTTTATATAACTCAAAATCTATAAATTTTTTCATATCTCACCCTAATATAAAATATCTTTCTTTTCTAAATAAATATTGCTTATTATTAAAAGTAAAGCTAATAATATCCCGCTTGCTAATATTAGAATATTAAATTCATTAGCTGACACATTTTTTATCATTGTAAATTTTTCTCCCATGCTTGTATTAAAGAAAAATATAAGACCAACAATAGAAATGATATTTGCTAGGCTTACATTTTCAATAAATAATCCTATTGACATACTTAATAAGCCGTAGGTAATTGTTGGTAAAAGAATCCTCCCATAAGTTACGAATGTATAGATTAAATCACTAGCTTTTGTAAATCCTTGTCTTATTAAAGATAAATCACTCATGTTTTTAAAATATAGCATTCCAAATAAATAGCACAAGATAACAAAAATTGTAGTTGCCATTATACAAAATATTGTAAAGGCAATTTGTTTGCTAACTAAATTTTTAATTCTTGACGGTTCTTTCAATATGCTCAATTTCATTGTGCCTGCTACTAGGTCTTTTGTTACTAAGGCATTTGCTAAAATTGGTATGAAAAATATTAATATTTGCATATAAATATCTAAAAGGCTTGCAGGAAAAGTATAAAAACTATCAATATTCCACACTCCTTCTTTTGGATCATACATGGTAATATTCATCCAAATCAAGAGTCCGGCTGATAATAAAAATACATATCCTATCTTTGATTTAATGATTTTCTCTAATTCATTAATAATTAATGCTTTCATTTTTCCCACCTACTTTATCAAAGAACAGTTCTTCAAGATTAGATACATTGTTTTTTGAAACTAATTTTTTTACATCACCTTCTATACATAATTTTCCGTCATGTAAAATTCCAACCCTATTGCAAATACCTTCCATTTCATGGAGAAGATGGGATGAGATTATAAATGTTTTATTAGAAGTTTTTGCCAAAGATACTATAAGTTCGTTTATATCCCTCATACCATACGGATCTAGTCCATTGGTAGGCTCATCTAAAATTATTAAATCTGGATTTCCTAATAAGGCATTAGCAATACCAAGTCTTTGTTTCATACCCATAGAGTATGAGGCAAATTTATCTTTGCTCCTATCTTTTAGACCTACTAATTCAAGTAATTTATCAATATCTTTATCACTTGTACCATCAATTAGTTTTGCCATTAATTTTAAATTTTCATATCCAGATAGATTTTCATAAAACTTAGGAGATTCTACCATAGCACCTATATTTTTAATTGCTTGATCTCTATTTTTTATTACAGACTTTTCATTTATTAAAATTTCTCCAGAATCAGACCTAATTAATGATGTAATCATTCTAATAGTAGTTGTTTTCCCCTCTCCATTTGCTCCAAGAAAACCATAAACATCTCCTTTAAACACAGTCATATTCAAATTATTTATAATCTTTCTTTTACCATAAGATTTAAATAAATTTTTTATTTCAAGTACTTTTTCGGACATAATTTCCTCCTTTGATGATTCTATTATAAGAGGTAAATATAACAAAACTATAAAAATAACATAATTTTTAACTAATTTTTGAATAACAATCAGTAATATTATTTTAATTAGTCTTTAAATTTCATATTAAAAAGCGACTAAACTTATAATTCAATCGCTAAATTTCTTATATATTAAATTGTTTAATTGAGACTTCTTACCCTTACCATTTTAACCTCCTAATTTTGAGTATAAAAAAAGACGATAGAGTTTTTAATTTCTATCGCCAGTGATTATCTAATATTTATTTTTCTTTAAACTGATTCTATTGTATAGCTTAATAATTCTATTAATCCAATTATAAAAATTAAACTGGGATTCATATCAAACCCCAGTTTTATAATTAGCGTGTTCTTTTAATATAATTTTGATCCTGCTGGAATATTATCATCCAGCATTATTAAGTTAAGTTTTTCTTCACCGTCATACTCACAAATTGCAGATATAATCATACCTTCTGAGTCGATTCTCATCATCTTACGTGGAGGAAGATTACAAATTGCAAGCAGTGTCTTTCCAATTAAAGACTCTGCGCTGTAATAATCTTTAATACCAGATAGAATAACTCTTTCTTTTTCAGAACCATCATCTAATGTAAATTTCAAAAGTTTTTTTGACTTAGGAACTTCTTCGCAGTTTTTAACCTTTACAACTCTAAAATCAGATTTTGAGAAAGTTTCAAAATCTACATAATCTTCAAATAGTGGTTCAACTTTTATTTTTGATAAGTCAATTTTTTCTGTAGCAACTTTTCCATAATTTTCATTTGATGAGATTTCATTTTCTGATTTTTCTTTTCCTATTGGCTTCATTGTTGGGAAAATCCCCTCTACTTTAGATAATTGTCTAAATCTCTATAAAAGTCTATTTTATGGTACTTTTCCATTTACGACAATTTGCTAACTCTCTATAAGTGCCTATAGATTTCTAGCAAATTGTCGTAAATTTGTCGTAAGCTGTCGTAAATTCTAAAATATAAATTTCATCGCTTTTTCAAATTCTCCCATCTGTTCTATCTTAAAATCTTCTGTTGCATCTACATATATATCCATTGTTGTACTAATATCAGAATGACCTAGAATAGACTGCATTGCTTTTGTATTTATATTTTGTTCATTAAGCCTTGTAGTAAAGGTGTGTCTGAAAATGTGATTGCTTAAATGTGGAACTAATAGAATATCATTAGAGCTCGATTTATTTTTATCCATTATACTTAAATTGCAATCTCTAACAATTCTTCTTAAAGCTTTATTAAGTGTTCCATTATTGTGAACCTTTCCGAACCTATTTAAAAATACAAAGTCTTTAAATCCATCGATTGAATCACAACATTCGATTCCAAAAGTCTTTTGTAACTCTCTTTCCATAAGAAAAGCATCTTTTACTTTTTGAACCATAGGAATACTTCGCTTACCTGATACTGTCTTCGGTGTATTAATAGCATATCTATTGTTTAATCCTTTACCTTTACTATAATATACCAAAGTCCTATTTACATTTATAAGACCATTATCAAAATCTAGATCGTCCCATTGCAATCCTGTAACTTCTCCAACTCTCATTCCTGTCCAAAGCATAACAATGAATATTGGATACCATTTTTTATATTCATCACTATTAGATAAATATTCTTCAAATAGCACTTGTTCTTCTATTGTCATGGCTTTTTTCTTCAGAGATTCATTTCGATAAGCTACTTTCAATTCCTTCAAAGCATTGTCAGATGGATTAAATCTTATATATTCGTCATCCACTGCTAATTCTAAAACCTGATGTAAGACAGTATGAACACAATCTATGGTAGAAACCATCAATCCCTGATCTTCCTTTAATCTGTTATAAAAACTTCTAACATCAGATCTTTTAATATCAGATAGTTTAATGCGACCAAAAGTCGGTTCGACAAATTGTTGATACATATAGATGTAATTTTTAAAGGTATTATCTTTTAAACCTCTTTTTACCTTTGTCCATAGCTTAAAAGTATCATTTACAGATAAGCTACTTCCTTCGTTGTTGATTCCATCTATAGTATTGCGTAAAATATCTAATTCCTTTTCTCTTAATTCTTTTAGAGTTTTCGCATAGATAGATTTTCTACGACCTATTTTGTCTTGCCACTTAAATTCATAAGTGCCATTTGATCTTTGATATTCACCGTCTTTTAAAACAACCCCTTTACTATCTTTGCGTCTTTTTACCATAAAAATTCTCCTTTTTTGATAAAAGACACGCTATAATTATTATACCGCATTAAGCGTGTTTTATATATAGTTTTAGATTAAATAGAGAACTGTCTATTTAAATATTCTTCCATTAACTTTTTCTTAATAAGACGCTTACTACCATTAAATAATACAAAATCGCAATCATTTTCATCCGTTAATTGTCTAACTTTATCTTGACCAATATTAAAATATTCAGATGCTTCTTTTAATGTTAGAAATGCTTTTTCACAAACACGAACTACTTTTATATTTTCATTAATCATAAATCCTCCAAATAATATATTTAAAATATTTATTTTAATATTTTTAAAGTTTTTTGACATTGACAAGTGCATTGGATTAGCAACATAGGAATCTCACCTCC
>NZ_KV821203.1:312-549 GCF_001815585.1 Anaerococcus sp. HMSC075B03 | reverse complement strand
TCTTGGTCTATTCAATTGTTAAGGTTCAAATATTATTTAGATTGCTTTTAAAATAGAAAGAGGACAAAACTCCCCTCACTTTATAAAGGAAAATTTGCCCTCTTTGGTAACCAGAATTTATAGTTCTTCTATAAATTTCTTTAGTTTTTCTAAAATCTTATCTCGCCTTTTTATTAAAGCAGTATGTGATATATTTTGAGTCTTTGATACTGCACGAAGTGTTTCATCATTGAAATA
>NZ_KV821203.1:0-212 GCF_001815585.1 Anaerococcus sp. HMSC075B03 | reverse complement strand
AGTATCATTATCCTCATTTTCTTCATAGCGAATAGGGTATCCCTCCCTATGTTCAAACTCTTACTTATCGCTCCCTTTCTTCTTCCCTTGCTTTTTGCTTAGCAGTACTTGTTTTACCGAATTATTCAGCAGAAAGATCTTGGCGGATAGGTTATTACGCTCCAAAAATGATTAATGTCTTGTCTTGGTCTATTCAATTGTTAAGGTTCAAA
>NZ_KV821202.1:0-9796 GCF_001815585.1 Anaerococcus sp. HMSC075B03 | reverse complement strand
AAGTATTTCTTTTTCGTTTGCTCTTATTGTGATTTCTTCTATTTCTTCTATCTGGCTACTTCCATCACCCGTGATGGCTTTTTAAATATTCTTTTTTATTATTTCTTTTAATTTAATGCTTTTAGAGTTGTAGACAATACTTGAAAGTCTGTATTTGCTTGAATTAATTCTTCTCTTTCCTTTGCCACTTACCATATTAGCTCGTCTATCCATTTCTTCTTGGACTCGCATAAATATTTCTTTAGATATAATAGAAAAATAGCTTTTAAGATTTCTTTAAAATATCCTAAAAGCCACCTGTTTCAACACTTTTATATCTTGTTATTCTATTTCATTGACATCAATACCACACTCTCAAGCGTTTTAAAGTATAGAAAACCATTTATTTTACCACGATTGAATGAGCCTTGATATTACACTAAAAATAACATGGGGAATAGTACAAAACATCTGACTATCTCCCGTCTTTCTTAATTTTATTGTAACTCTTAATGAGTATCGTCTTTTTCTGATTGTTCTTGAACAAATTTGATGCTATTTTGAATATATTCTTTCTCTTTCTCTGTTGCAACTTCTTCTAATTGTTTAAATAAAGCAATACATTCATTTCGTTTACCTAATACATTAAATGCAGTTGCAATATTAAGATACCATATCATTTCATCTTTCATATCTTTAGGCTTCATATCCATTGCAAGAAGTTTCTCTAAAAAGATTTCTCCGTTTTTATTTTCTTGATATTCTTTTACAATATCGTTATTCATTTTTCTGAATTGACGTCCTCTAAGCATTAAAACAAAGAATACAGTAAAGAAATAAACAATAGAAATAACGGCAATACCACCAACGATAACGCCTAAAAAGCCAATTGTTGATTTTACATAGGGAGCTATGTTCACATAAATAAATAGCAATACCGCCCAAAATAGCAAGGCCAATCGGATAAGCCATTTATCTCTTTTTTCATATATTGCTCTTTTATTTTTTAGATTTTCGGGTTCGTAAATCATTTTATATCACTCCTTTATTACCACATCAATCAGAATTTGTTTTACTGAGTTCTACAAACTGGAATTTGAATTATTGATTATTTTAAGAAAATTTTTAGAAATTTATCAGTGTTAACTTTCCTCTGATTATAGCTTTCTATTTTGCTCTAACAGCATCAATTCTTCATCTGTTAATACGTTACCATTCATTGTTATTTTCCTCCTTGCTCAACACTGCCACGTATTTCAATATCAAATTCTTGACCTTTGCGAACAGTTCCAAGCGCAAATGCTATTCTTCCTTCCCTTACCTCCGAAAAATCCTTATGTTCAGAAGATGTAAATCTTTCGTTTCTACACACTTCCACCCACGGACCGCCATAAAACTTATTTTCTTTCATCCACGTAAAAAACTCTGTCGTAAATTTCATCAGTTCATCATCCGTTTTACAAATCTCATCCGAGATAAGGATGTAAGCCCCTATCCTTGAAATAGTGTGCTGCATTAAAAAATCTTCATTCAATTTTGTAAATTCTTCCGTCTTCACATCTCCAAAATCAAGACTCGATACATACACACGAAACTGTTCTTCCGGCAAAAACTCCGCAAAATGTTTATTAAGCAACTTTTCAAATTCAATTCGTACTGCAAAATCCAAATAGTCGTCCTCATAATTTCCATCCTTTTTCGACACTTCAACCGTATCAATTTCCGGGTCATATCCGTCGGGAACAATCAATATGCTGCGCGCTTCCTTATCCAGCAGTTCCGGATGATGATAGGCAATATATGTAAAATGCACTCCATACGGCGCATATTTCTCATTTACATATGTCAGCATATCGTCCGCCATACTAAGATAAATCTTTTGTTTGCCGGTAAGTTGGCTGTAATCAAGCGGAAGTTCTTCCTTTGTTAATATCTCTTTCTGCTGGTCGGTTAAAACCACATTCTGGTCCTTTGTTTCCGTATTGTTTGTGTAATTCGCACTCATTCTGCAACCCCCTAAACATAATATCATTATAAATATTGCTACAATTCCTATGCCACGCTTAAACATTTGCATTTTCCTCCTTCGTTGGGGAACTAAAATATTACTTTTTATGGTACTTTCATCAAACAGACCATCACTATAGTTTTACCACATATTATTTTTATACTATACAAAAAATATATCTAATTAAAAATGCTACGATCAATACCCTGAATATGTTATAGGTCATTAAATTCATCCGCGTCGAATTAAAGACTTTGTATACTCTCTTGTAATTATTGTCATAATGATAATTGCAAAATAAACAAATTTCTCCAATAATCCACTCACTTTTTCAAAATGAATAAATTATTGATTTATTTCTTCGTCAAACAATATTACTTGATTTTATCTTCTACATATATCATAAATGCTAGTAATTTTTTTGTTCATTCTGCACTTCTATCATCCAAACAGTACATCTTTTTGATTTGCTTATATTTTGCCTTAATTCAGCACTTGTCAAATCCAGCTATATTTTAACACTTATGTGTTTATCGACATCAAGCTTAGACAAAAGTGCTACCGTCTCCACATGCCTTGAGTGGTCAGTATGGATAAATTTTAATTTTTTAAGTAAGCCTCGTATGTGGGAATATGTTAATTAATTTTAATAAGATCTACTAGCAACCCTTGAAATAATTTCCTCATCGGAATTCTCGTCCTCAGGATTAGGAGAGAAAAAGAAACTAAGATTTGTGTCTTCTTTATACTTCCCATATAAGAAAGATCTTAATGTACGAGCTTTATTACTATTTTCTATAGTTCTAACATTAGATAAGCCATCTGTCTCTCCATTACGCCTTACATAGTAACAATATATAGAATCAAGAGCATTACCTTCACATCTTGAGCCTTGCAGTTTACATAATAATTCTGACTTATTATCAACTTTTTTATCAGGAATATATTTAGAAAATATTTTTGAAAAATCTAAAAACAAATTTCTATTTGCATTTTTAATTTCTATGTTAAAAAAATCAGCAAACTCTGCCACAGAATCAAAAGAAACTTCATAAAAATCACAATAAGCGTGTATTGAATTGCTAGCATCTGATGTTTTAATGAATTCTAACTTTGCAACAGCAAAATTATTTGGTTTTCTTTCTTTTTTGTTATAAGTCTTTAAAATTACTGCATAGTCTTCCTTTTTATATCTAAATAAAAAACTATCTATTATCCAATCTTTTTGTTTCATGCTTTTAAGCAATTTAGGTAAATTTTCAAATCTAATTTTCTCAGTCATGTTTCTATATACTCCCACATATATTTAACAAATAATCGTCCAGTATGTAAGTAGAACATCCATTATTAAATAGCTATATGTTTAGTAATTATTTAATTTTATATTATTTTTAAAAATTAAATAATACTTTGCCAATTACGAATGAACCCTAAGTGATTTAATTCTGCTGATGGATATTTGTTAATTATTTCCAACAAGTCACCATGAAATTTATCGTAATAATCATCTTCAGCTAGAATCTTAAGATTAATTATACTAGCAAAAATAGTATTATTAGATATTCCTTGGTTTAAATATTCTTTATATAACTTTGGAGTCTTGGTTAATTTAGCTCTATACAATCTACCATAATGAGCACATATATTTCTGACATAAGACAAGTTCTCAATCCAAGATTCTAAATAAATATAGTCAACCTCGAATTCTTTGGCAATCTCTTTCTTATCTTCATTCTCCATATTCTTGTACATTTTAGAAAGTGTGCCAAAACTTGCTACCTCTATCGCAGCATAGAATGGAATCTCTCCGCCTTCATAATTTTTTTCGAAGTTATGTATAAATGGTGATTTCTTATTTCTTTTTATTTCTCTTTCTAATTCCTTTAGGGTACTCTTCTAAAAATTCTTTTTCTTATAGTTGCTTAAATCTTTATATCCAAAATTCCCATATTTTAATGAAATGTTATTAGTAATTACAGCTCTTAAATAAACTTCTATATGCTCTATTAACGAAAACAAAATATGTCTAAGTTCAATATCAAATAAATATAGGTCAACTATATTTTCAAAAGTAGTTGCTTCTATGTACTTTTCATTTTCTTTTAAAGTTATACTATAAGCCTTGACAATCCTATAATAGGATACTCTGCTAAGCACACTTTTTGCATAATCTTTATCTTCTATTTGTAAATCTAAAGAAATTAAATTTTCTATTTGCTCGTTTACATCTATGGGAGCTTGATGAGATTTCTTCACGCTATTACTCCTTATAATCAAAAGACCCGACTTGGTCCGCATTGTTAAGAGGCGTGTCGGGTACTGTTAATTATAATAATATATCATTGGCAGTTATTTGTCAATTTTAATGAAATAATATTTATGGAACAAGCTCTTGCCATAATGGTGGGCTTCATTAATATCTTTGATCTGCAATTATATGCTCTATGCCACTATGCTCCGACTTAAGATATTCTTTAAGAAATGTCGGATATGCCTTGCGCTTATCAAGCTCATCTATAGGCACCCAATGCATTGTCTCTTTAGTGCCTGACTCTGTAGTGCTTTGGCTTGTAAAGTCTCTTTAGCCCATAGGCTTCATCATATAGTAGAATGTAAGCTCATGAAAGTCTACTCCTTTTAAGTCAGAGCTTCCGATGAAGAAATTCTCGTGTATGACGGCAAGGTGGTCTACCTCGTAATTAACACCTGTCTCTTCAAATACTTCTCTCTTCACGGCTTCTTCTGATGTCTCACCTATGTGAACCGCTCCGCCGACTGAGTAATAATAGTCGTCCTCATCATTTCTTGCAAATAGCACATAACCTTCTTCGACTATGATAGCTGCTGCTCTATATCTAAAAGCTTTTTTATCGTTAATGATAGCGCAATTATGCTCCATAGTTTTCTCCTTTATATACTTTCTCATCTAAGAACCGTAACTTATGGTTCAAATGCAAACAGGTTTCCAAGCCGAATTGAAAATCCAAGTGATTTATACATTTGTATATCGCATTGTGCACAAGCAACAGTCATTGAACTTATAGAACTTGACCTATATGCAAATTGGACTAGTTGGCGTGCTGTTCCTTTATGACGAAAGTCAGGACATATGAAAAAATCTTCAAATATTCCACTTGGCATATAGTCAAAAGTTGAAAAACCAACTGTTATTGAACAGCAGCCTACCAATGCATCACCTTCCCATGCTCCGAAAAATAATATTTCCCCTTTGCTGATTGCATCTTTCAGACGTTTCTTGGATATATCATTCGGTATATCCTCTCCTATTTCTGCTTTATATTGCTTTTGAAGTTCCCACAAAAGATCAATTTGTGAAGCGTATATTTCCTTGTAATCCATTCATAACCTCCAGATAAACTCCTATTATATTATAAATTCAAATTCTTACTTTTTGGACATCAATACTATCATCTCCACATGCCTCGAGTCAACACTATGAGTAAAAAGTCCATTTTTACGTTTTGGTAAACATATCATTGATTTTTTTATATTTTCCTCGTATTGGCAAACATATCATGGGGCTTTTTTACGTTGATGTCGTATTCGAAAACATGTCAAAGTAATCATATTTTGCTCCATAATCTAAACCCACATCATCATAAACAAAATTATTAACTTTATTATACACAAAAAAAGACCCTACTTATATGTAGAGTCTTTAATTTATTTTACTTCTATTTTTATTCCTTACTTAAATTCAACTATTATGGTAATTCAATTTATCTCTATTCCTTCAATTAATTTTATTACTAATATAGCATTCAACGTTTCAATTTTAATTCCCATACATTTTTTTAAAAGATTTTACTATAAATACTCAATAGGTACTGAAATCAAATCATCTTTTAGCCATATTTTTTTATCGTATTGACACAGAATTACTCCTGCCTTAACATTCATATTCGATAAATTTTTTAATATAGAAAAATTCTTTGCCATTTTCGCTTCAGGCTTTCCAGTCATTTTAATCTCTATAGGGTACAAATCTTTTCCATGCTCAATAATTAAGTCTATTTCTTTCTGATCTCTATCTCTATAAAAATATAAGCTTGGTTTAGATATTCCGGCATTATAATAACTTTTAATTATTTCAGATATTACGAAAGTTTCAAATACATTGCCTGCAGCCGCACCGAATTGAAGAGTTTCTTTGGTTAACCACCTAGTTAAATAGCATAATAACCCTGTATCCATAAAATATACCTTTGGAGTTTTTATGGCCCTTTTCAAATGATTATTAGAGTATGGATAAAGTAAATAAATAATACCAGACGTTTCTAGTATTGAAGTCCATCTTTTTACTGTATCCAAACTTACCCCTATGTCTTTAGCTATGGCATTATAGTTTAATAATTCACCCGAACGAGATGCTATTGAAATCATAAAATCCATAAAAGTTTTCTCGTCACCTACTTTAGTAATCTGCCTTACATCTCTTTCGATATAGGTTTGCACATATGATTGATAGTAAATATTCCAATCCATATCCTCATTGATGTTTAATTTAGGCATATATCCTCTGTGAATATATGACCAAATATCTTCATATACACTTAAAGATTTTTCTCTCTCTGAAAAATATTCTTCATTAGGAATAAAACACTTATTAAACTCAGCCTTAAAGATTTCTCTTAAAGATAAACCTTGCAATTGGAAAATTGCTATTCTCCCCGCCAAACTTTCAGACACATGTTCCATCAAAGAAAAAGATTGCGAACCTGTTAATAAATAGTATCCCTGCTTTCCATGATCATCCACTTTAAGCTTTATTGCTTGAAACGCGTCAGGAACATATTGAATTTCGTCTAATAATAAAGCACTAGAATTGTTTTTAAAAAATAAGTTTGAATCTTCATCTAACAATTTTCTTTGCATCAAATCATCCATAGTTATATATTTATGAGTATCTTTAGATATCTCCTTTAATAGAGTTGTCTTTCCAACCTGTCTTGGCCCAGTAACTAAGATTACTGGATAGTGTTTAATAGTCTCTTTTAATTTATCTTCAATTGCTCTTTTTAAATACATGCGTTCCTCCGTCTATTTTACTGTTTAATCTTATTATAGACGAGATTAATTAGTAAATCAATAATAATTATAGTCTAATATATTATTTAATCTTATTTTAGACGTAAAATTAAATATGCGAAAGTTTGTTAAGCAATATCACTATTAGCATACATTCCACTTGATAATATGCCTGTAATATATCTATGCCTATTATCAGATATATTATCATTTGGCTTATCCCTTGATTTAATTGTTCCAATTATTTTTTTAATTATGTCTATATTGCTCCTTAAAAATCAAAATTAAAAAGGCATCTACTCAAGTAGATGCCTTTTTAATTTATTTTATTATACTATTTTTTAACTTCTCAATATCTCCTTTCATTGATAGCATTCCATTTTCTGAATCACTATAATTAGTTTCTAATAATAATTCACATCTACCGATAAAATCATCCAAGCCATTTTTCAATTTCTCATCCAGACTTTCATAATCCTCATTACTCATGGATGAATATATCCTAAACAGTAATGAAATAATAGATAAGTAGTCTGAAAAACAGACGTAATCAAAAGTACTGGTGTTTACTATTCTATTAATTGAATTTCTATAAGTATATATTTTTTTTATTTTATGTAACATTATTGAAATTAAAGTCTCATCCTTCAATAAATTATAATCATCAATTATTAATTCTTTGAATTCAAGTTCTCTATTTCTATATATTGTTCTAACAAAATACTTTATGATATTATCTTTAGATTTTTTAAACTTATTATAAATTTTGTTATAAAATCTGATTATAACTTGTTCTGATTTATCATCAAAAATCTCAATATTTCCTAAATCTTTAAACGCATCCAAATAATCAAGTTCTTCACAATTAATTCTATATTCTTTTAAGCAAACAGTTAAACAAACCTCTAATTTAGGAACAACCCATTTATATTCATCGGCATTGTTTATTGAAAATATTTTTTCAAAAATCAATATTAACACTTCATCCGAACATTGATCTTTATTAAAAATATTAAATAAGTCAGGTTTAAATAATTTTATCGTTCTATCTGATATATACTTGAATGCCTTCTTTTTTAAACCATTAGGAAATAAAAAATAATCATTATATAACTCATTAGATAGTTTTGTTATATCCGATTTTAATAAATTACTATATTTGCTTATCTCATCTAATTTTCTAATCCACATTTCTAGAGACCCGCCAACTACATACAATTCGTTTAGATATACAATATTATCCCAAAGTGATAAAATTGTATTTTCATAAATATTACGATTCTTATTATGAGCAGCAGAGTTTCTCAAATGTTTCATATCCTGTAATATGGTTCTATTATTATCTTGAATCTTAAATATGTTCCTTTCACTTCCAGTGTCCATCAATTCAAATATTTTATTTTCCCATTTATCATCATTATTCAAGTGTTCTATTTCTTTTATCCATTTTTTCTTTCTTTCGTTTTCATCTGAAATAGATGAACAATACTTTTCAGGAATTCCATTATATTTTAATACATCATTAGTTATCTTTCTAAGAAAAGCTAAATATGAAAAAAGATAGCTTGCTCTGTATGCTTTTGTATTATAACAATTTATCGACTCTATAAATAATTCATCTTCTTGAAGTTTTTTTTCCAATAACCACTTTCTAAAATCTCTTAAATCCATATGCCGCCTCCTTAGTTAGAATATACGCTCTATAATATCAAATAAACCAAATCCCTTTGTTATCATATGCAACTTATAAATTGGAATCTCATTCCAAATAGACTTATCAACTCCATAATTGTATTTATTTTATTCTATCAGATTTTTTCTTATTTCTCCATCAGCATTCCCTCTAAATAATACTCCATGAGATAAAACTATAGTCATAATACCATATTGCTTCAAATGATATAAATCATGTAATAAGAATGCATCCCCAATATAAAACCTGTAGCATAAGAAGGCCTATTAAATATCCGGTTTTTTTAAGGGTATCATCAACTATTTCACCGTTCTCTTTACATTTATATAGATGAGTTCTAGGCACTTTAAAAGCTAATCCAGTCCAATTAGCCAGTGTGCAATTAATTCGTCCTATTACTTTACCATCCATCAAAAACAAATTGAATTTATTACTATTTTTCACATTTTTTATTAATACCATATATTAAATTTTCACTTACAAACCGACTTTATCTCCATCCATACCGTTGACACAATCTAACAAAATATCCAAAGTTTTGACACGACCCTTTCATAATATTTATAGTGTTGCTACAAGTAAGTATTTGAAAGATATTTTTGAACACTTATTCTAAAAAAATAATCATATAATTATCTAGTTTAAAATTCATAAACCTATTGATTTCAAGGCTTTCAGAACCCTTAGGTATCTATTCCCTTGTCATCAATACTAGAGCCTCAGTGGTCCGGGCTAAGCCGCTCAGCTACGTCTTCGCCTTGCTTTGCGGAACCCTCTCACATGGACGTTGCAATATTGTTTGCTGCAGGACTAGTCCCTTGCAATCAATGCAACCATCTCAACGTGTGTTGTCTTTTGCTTGGGAACATAATTTTTTATCCTCGTCATTCTTGTAGGAACACAATTTATTAATGTCATTGTCTTTGGCATTTTTTCTTTTATCTTTAAAGTTATTAGAATCTTGACTATCTTTAACTCCTGTTTTGAAATAGAATTTCAGGTCATATGGATGAATTGTTCCGTCTTTGTCAATTCTGCCCACCACGACTTTATCAACTATGCTTTCA
>NZ_KV821201.1:0-213 GCF_001815585.1 Anaerococcus sp. HMSC075B03 | reverse complement strand
GAATTAAAAGCAGCTGGAATTACAGGACAAATCTATTTTGATCAAATCAACAAAGCTAAAACAATCGAAGGTGTAGAAGCATTGAAAAATGAAATCTTGAAAGCTCACAAAGCAAGTCAAGAAGAAGATGGTCCAAAAGTAACAATTGACGAATGGCTTCTAAACAATGCTAAAAAAGACGCAATCGAAGAATTAAAAGCAGCTGGAATTACA
>NZ_KV821200.1:0-9779 GCF_001815585.1 Anaerococcus sp. HMSC075B03 | reverse complement strand
AGAATATATCCTAGATGAAAAAGGAGAAAAGATTTTAAGCAAAAATGGAAAACCAAAGACAAGAAAAGTAGAACTAACAACATGGAACGATAAAGGCAATGTAGAAAAATGGAGAGAAAATTTTTCAGACCTTTGCAATGAATATCTAGCAAAAAACAAGATAGAAAAAAGAGTAGACCATAGGAGTTTTAAAAGACAAGGCATAAAACAAATACCAACAATACATCTAGGGGCAAGTGCTAGTGCAATGGAAAGAAAAGGAATAAGAACAGAAAAAGGAGATATAAATCGTGAAATAAAAAAACAGAATGAACTATTAAAAAACATAGGCAATGAAATAAAGAAAATAACATCATGGTTAGCAGGCTTTAAAGATAAGCTAAAAGAATCATACAAGGAATATAAAGACCAAAGTAAAAAGCAAATAGAAAATGAATCAGGACTCTTTAACCTCTATGAATATTTAAGCTTTTATCAAGAAATTCAAGAAAATAATAGAGCTGAATTATCATTTTATGGGAAAAGAAACAAGGCAATCTATGATCTAAAAAGATATGCAAGTGGAATAAATTATCTAAGAGAAAACAAAATAAAAACCATATCAGACCTACAAGGGCATATAAATAACCTAAGAAGCAAAAACTCTGAAATATATAAGACCATAAAAGAAAACAGTCAAAAGATAGAAGACCTTAATAAGTGTTTAGCCTATGCAAAGACTGTAAGAAAAACAAAAGCAACCTACCAAGAATATGAAAGCAAGAAAATATTCAAAGAAAGCTTCTACAAGAATAATCAAAAGGAAATAGACCAACATATAAGGGCAAGAACCTTAATTGAAAAAATTAGTGGAAAGAAAAATTTAAGAGAAAAAGAATGGTTAGGAGAAATTAAAAACTTAGAAGATGAAATCAGTAAATTAAATACAGAGTCAGAAAAGATAAGGGAAAGATACAAGGAAATAAATCATATCAAATATGCAGTAGAAGTAGTAAATAGAGAATATAGTATTGACCTATCAATAGAAATTGACAAGGCGATTAAGAGAGGAGAAAAAGAAAGTATCATAGAAAAGATAAAAGAGTATAAGCAAGATAGTGATAGCTTTAATAAAAAAAGACAAATGACTAAAGACTATTACAAAAATCAAGAAAGATAAGACCTGGTAAAAATATCTTATCCAAGCTATAATATGACCAAGAAAATAAAGGCAGATCTAGGAGGTAATAGAGATGAATAAAAGGCAAGAGCTAATAGATGAACTCATAAAAGCAGATCAAGATGGAACATACAAAACCTATAAAAGCACAGAAGAAATAAAATCAATGAACAATGAAGAAGTGAAGATTTTATATTCCAACATGAAAAACTATCTATCAGACAAAAGAACACACACAAACTACTAAAGGTGGAAAAGCCGGATTTAAAAGAGATTGGTTAGGCAGAAAAACAGATAAAAGGCGTCCCCCTAAAGATGAATATATTTGTTCAACATATAACTTAGCAAAAGGGAATTTTGAAGAAAAATGTTCATCACACTATATCAGGAACGAAGTTCTTAATAAATTAGTTTTAGAGACTATCAAAGAAGTAAGCGAGTATGTAAAGTTGAATGGAGAAGAATTTATAAAAAAAGTGTACTCAACCTCAAAAGAGCAAATGGCATTAGAAAAATCCATTGAACATTCAAAAAGTATATTAAAAAACTTTGAGGAAGATAGTATTAGAGCAGATAAGTTTATATCACTTGTAAAGAAATATACTGATTTTAGCGAACTTACAACTCCAATGATAAATGAATTTGTAGATAAGATACTGGTTCATGAGGGTAAATGGGATAACTATGAAAGAACACAGGAAGTTGAAATATACCTGAACTTTATTGGCAAGTTTGAATTGCCACAAGAAGAACCTAAAGAATTTACGCAATAGCAACTTGATGAACTAGAGAAGCTAAGGAAAAAGAGAGAGAAGAAGCGAGAGTATAATTACAGATATTTAAAAAAGAAAAAAGCCAGTATGGAAAAAAATATGACTTTGTGGTCGGCGTAGTTTTAAAACTGCACCGACTATTTTATTTCATACAAATAAATATGTAAATCAGTAAATTTTCTAAAAAAACATCTTACAACTATTGTTAGATAAAACTAACTGATGTATAATCAATAATATCATTATTGATAATTTGATTATTGATTATACTATTAAAATTAAAGTTTTGTAAGAATGGAGGAATGGACATGGCAAATAGAAACCATGAACTTGATAAACCAATTATTGAAGCTGCTAAAATAGAGTTTTTGCAAAATGGATTTCAGGCTGCTTCAATAGGCAATATTGCTAAAAGAGCGGGAGTTACAACGGGAGCAATCTATACAAGGTATAAAGGGAAAGATGAACTTTTTTATAGTTTGATAAAAGAATTTTTAGAAGCTATAAGTGTGAAAAGAAAAGAGAACGAATACTCGTATAGGGAATATTGCGTAGATAAAAACTTTGATCATTTTTTGCGTAGCATTCAGAAAGAAACCAAAGGATATGTAGATGTGTTATTTAAATATTACGAGGAGTGCAAACTAATACTTTGCTCAAGTAAAGGCAGTTCTGTAGAAGCAATATTTCGTGAAATGATGAATAAAAAAATTTCCATAACAAAACAATTTATAAGGGAAAATATAGACCCGAATATAAGTGAGATGAAATTAGATTTGGTAGAGCTTTTGATGAATCAACAATTTAGTGCTTTTAAATTAGTGATTGAAAAAGGATATAGCAAAGAGGAGACAATCGAGTACACAAAAATGCTCGGCGAATTTATTGGGGCGGGTTGGGAAAAGATATTTGATGAAATTATAAATAGGTATTGAATTTATGTACGATAAAGGCAAGAAGGACGAAAATATTTTAGATTTTAAAATAGATTTTTCCTATGAAGGCAAAAAGGAAAAGTCGTTAGATGATGTAATTGGCAGCATATCAAAAGGAGATTGCATAGTTCTTTGTGGCGAAAGTGGATGTGGAAAATCAACATTACTTAGGTGCTTAAACCATTTAATACCAGAGTTCTATGATGGGATATTTAATGGCTATATCTTGGTAAATAGCAACAATATAGAAAACAAGAACATTGGAGAAGTTGGAGAATTGATTTCGTCCGTTTTTCAAGATCCAAGAAGTCAATTTTTTACAATGGAAAGCGATACGGAAGTATCTTTTGGACTTGAAAATAAAGGGTTAAGCCAGGAAATAATAAAAAGAAGAACAGAAGAAGCTTTTTCAAAATTTGGCTTGGAGTATTTGAAAAACAGGGAAGTATTCAAACTTTCAAGCGGAGAGCGTCAACTAATAGCGATTATGTCTGCTTGGGCAATGGATACGGATATTATTTTACTTGACGAGCCAACTGCAAACTTAGATTATTTAGCCATAGAAAAACTGAAAAATATCTTATTGCTTCTAAAAGAAGATGGAAAAACTCTAATAATCAGTGAACATAGGCTTTACTATTTGAAAGAGTTGGCTGATGAATATTGGCTAATAAAAAATGGAAGCTTTTATGAAAAGTATGATAAGGACGATTTTAAGATATTTTCTAAGGATGAATTAAATAATTTGTGTTTACGAGTTACGGATTTGAATCAGATTGAGGTTCAGAAGAAGTGTTCTAATGTTGTCAATGATAAATTAGAGGTAAAAAATATATCCTTTGGATATAAAAAAAAATATATTTTAAATGATTTGTCGTTTACAGCTTATTTGGGAGAAGTGACTTGCTTGATTGGCAAAAATGGTTCAGGTAAAACCACCTTAGGAAAATGTGTATGTGGACTATTGAAACCAAAAAAGGGAAGAGTTTTTTTAAAGGAAAAAGAATTGAGCCATAGGCAGCTATCGCAGGATAGCCTATTTATTATGCAAGAAGCTGAATTTCAATTTTTTACAAATTCTGTATTATCTGAACTGAAGTACGGTGTAAATCGAAACAAATATGATGAGATAGAAGCTCTACTTAAAAAGTTTGATATGTGGAAATATCGTGATAGACATCCATTTTCTCTTTCAGGTGGGCAAATGCAAAAATTAACCTTAATGATGGCGTATCTTTCGGATAAAAGTGTGGTTATTTTAGATGAACCAACCTCAGGAATGGACAAAAAAAGTTTAGATACTGTAGTGGGATTGATAAACGATATGAAAAAGAAAAAAATCGTGATAACAATTAGCCATGACTTAGAATTTATTTCATCAGTTGCGGATAAATGTTTGGAACTTGATGATGGAACGATACAAAGGATTTGTGAAGTAAAAGAGAATAGAGATATTGAAAGCATTAAAAGTATATTTGAAAAAGATTTAGAACATCAACCCCCGGCAAAAAGAGAAAAAAATCTTTTAGATCCGAGAACAAATATTTTGTTTTGGCTTCTTTGTATGGTTGCAGTAGGAATCGACAATAAAAGTTTGATTTTTGAATGCAATTTATTAGCTCTCGTTTTTTCTCTTGCAAATAGAAGATATAAGACTTTAGGAATTACTTCTATCATTATAGGGCTTATTTACGGTCTTGAAATCATATATCCGAATGAAATTACAATATTTACGGCAAATTTGTTTCCTAGATTTATTTTAATATTTCTACTATTTCCTATTATTCTTGGAGGTAGAGGGACAACAAATATGCTTGCGGGACTTAGAAAAATAAGAATACCTGAGAAGTTATTATTGATTCTTGCAGTTTCTTTCAGGTTTTTCCCGGTGCTAAGGAATGATTTTAAATTACTTAGACAGGTGCTTAGAAATAGAGGAAGTTGCAAGCATAAAAATATAATAAAAGAAAAAATAGATTATCTTGAGGCTCTGATTGTATCACTCATTTTTCGAGTGATAAGAATAGGGGAAACTTTATCAGCTTCAGCAGAAACAAGAGGAATTGCTTTAAATCATAAAAAATCATCTTATGTTACTTTACAGTTCAATTTATGCGATTACATATTGATGATTGGAATGATAGTAATTTTGATGATAAATATTTTATAAAAATAGGAGGACTTAATCATGAACAAAAACAAATTGAAAGCGAAAGATATCATTACAGTTACTTTATTATCATTGTGTAACATTTTGATATTTTCGATTGGAACATTCATGTATGCAACACCAATTACCATACTCTTAACACCGGTGCTTTACTCATTATTACAGGGTATTGTTTTCTATGTTATCGGAGTGAAAGTGAAAAAAAGAGGAGCGTTTTTTATATATTCCCTTATTCAAGGAGTGATAGCATTCTATCCACCATATATTTTGATGTTTGTAATTTCAGGATTGATAGCAGAGTTTTTATTATATAAAAAAGGTTATGGTAATTTAAAAGTTATTGGAGTCAGCTATGTTATTCAGCAAACTTTGGCTTCAATTGGAAGTGTAATTTATCCATATACAATAGCCTTGAATAAAACTATAGGAGCCATGAAACAAAAGGAGTTAGCTTCAAATATTATAGCGGCAGGCAAAATGATTTCTTCTTGGGGAACGCTGATTTTACTTGCCTTAGTTATAGTTTCAGCAATCGCAGGAGCTTATATAGGTAGCAAGGTCGTAAGGAAACATATTTTAGAAAAAGAAGCTAATGCATAGGGTGAAGTCATGAAAAAAGAGAAAGAACCAAACTTTTTTAAAGAAATGGATTCGTTTATAAAGCCATACAAAAAAAGATATATTTTATCTGTTATGCTAAGTATGCTTTCTGTTCTATGCGAACTGTTATCCTACGCTTTTGTTGGAATTTTAGCGGGATATATCTTCAAAGGATTTCATGGAAACAACATGATATATGTCTTGATTTTCACTATAATCTGCAAAATATCAGGGGTGCTGCTTTCAAATATTTCAACACTTATATCTCATAAAGCAGCATACTTAACGCTAAAGGACTTAAGATATGCAATTTGTGATAAATTTGTTAGATTGCCGATGGGATATTTTGATATGAATCCTAGTGGAACATTAAAAACGATATTGGTAGATAGGGTGGAAGATATAGAAAAAACATTAGCACATCTACTTCCTGAGATGACTGCAAATTTATTGATACCTATTGCCATGATTGTTTGGATGCTTGCAGTTAATATTAAGCTTACCGGGATTATATTTCTTTGGGTTATATTTGGACTATCAATCGGAATGCTTATGATGATTGGATATAAGAAAAAATATGAGGGACAAGTACAGGCACAAAAGAATATGAATCAAGCGGTTATAGAGTATGTCAAGGGGATTGATGTAATTAAAACTTTCAATATGGAAGATAGCTCCTATGCTAAATATAAAAATGCAGTCATACGCCATGCGGAGTATGCTATAAACTGGATGAAAAGCTCACAGATTTATGCGTCTCTTTCCTATAGCATAGCTCCTGTATCTATATTTCCAACAATTGTTGTGGGATTGATATTTTTTAATAATGGGTTTCTTACTGAGCAAAGTTTATTTTTGTTTATGATGATTTCTCTTGGAATATTTAAACCGATTGTTAAAGCATCCAGTTATGTTGACCAATTGGCACAGATGGGAACTGTTACTAAGGAAATAAAAGGAATCTTAGATTATCCGGAACTTAAGAGAAGTGAGAATTCTAATTTAAAAGAAAAAATGACATACGACATAGCGTTTGAAAATTTACAATTTTCTTATGATGGTACAAAAAATGATGTTGATGATGTGAATTTAACCATTAAAGAAAAAACTATGACTGCAATTATTGGTACTTCAGGTTCAGGAAAATCAACTCTAATGAAACTTTTAGCCGGATTTTGGGATTTTGAGAAAGGAAACATAAAAATAGGTGGTATAGGGGTAAAAGACCTTTCAATGAATGATCTGAATACTCTTATATCCTATGTGGATCAAAATACATTTTTATTTGATGATACTATTTTGGAAAATATTAGAATAGGTAAAAAAGATGCAACGAATGATGAGGTGATAGAAGCTGCTAAAAGAGCCGGTTGTCATGATTTTATTCTAACTTTGCCTGATGGATATGACACCATCGCAGGGGATAGGTTATCCGGTGGAGAAAAGCAAAGAATAGCTATTGCCAGAGCAATTCTAAAAAATGCTCCAATTATCATATTAGATGAAGCAACTGCAAGTACAGATATTGAAAATGAAGAAAAAATTCAAGGAGCGTTACTGGAATTTACCAAAGGAAAAACACTAATTGTTATTACACATAAAATTAAAACTGTCATAAATGCAGATAAGATCATATATATGGAAAATGGGAAAATCATTTGCGATGGAAAACATGAAGAACTTATTAAGTCGTGTTCTGCGTATAAGCATTTATATGAAATAGCAAATTGATTGGAGGTGAGAATATGTTTGAAGCTATAAAAAGTGTATGGAACTTTAGTAAGAAAAGGCAAGGCAGTTTAGTCAAAATTTTAATTCTATCATTTATAGAAGGCATATTCGTTATGCTGAAAATGATAGCAATAATTTTAGCGGTAAACGCCATGTTTAATAGTAATTTAATGGACAATTATATTTATAAGGTAATGATACTCGGAATTGTATGTATCATCGGAGTATTTGGTCTTGGTTATTTCACACAACTGGGTTCTGTATCCGTTGGATTTGAGATGGCGAAAGATAAAAGGTTATATTTTGGCTCATTATTTAAAAAACTCTATTTAGGGTTCTTTAGCAAAAATTCAGTAGGAAATATAAACTCAACACTGACTACATCTATTTCAACCGTAGAACAAGTTGCACCAATCATTTTAATTCATGTGATAGGTGGAATTTTATCTGCTATATCAATAGTTTTAGGATTTGCTTACTATGAATGGCAAGTTGCCGTTGTAATATTTGCAGGAATATTAACATATTTGTTTGTAGTTAATCATCAAATGAAAATTTCAAGAAGCGAAGCTCCCAAAAGACAATTAGCACAAACAAAATTAACGGAAAGTGCTATTGAATTTATACAGGGAATAAGCGTAATTAAGGCTTTTGGTATGGGAGAAAAAGATGAAAGAGTAAAAAAAGATATAGATGGTAGTTGTGTTAATAATATAAATTTATCCGAAAAATCTATTCCCTCAAGCATAGGTGCCGGTCTTACGATACAGTTGTTTGAAATTATGATTATTAGCTATGCGTTTTTTATGTGGAATAGTGGAGAAATTTCTCCTCAAAAAGCCATTAATTTATTGATTATGAGCTTTGTAATATTCCAGTCTGTAAGTCAAGCGGGTTCTATTCTTTCTATGATTGGGCTTTTAGATAGCTCACTAAAGGATATAAGCAGTATGGAAAATGCTGAAGAGATAAAGGTATTATCACCTATTCAAAATATAAAATCCAATGAAATAGAATTTAAAAATGTAAGTTTTTCTTACGGAAAAGGAGAAGTTTTAAAGGGAATATCAGTAGCTCTTAAACCGAACACACTTACAGCGATTATCGGACCTTCAGGTTCAGGAAAAACAACGTTTTGCAAGCTTATACCGAGATTTTATGATGTAAGCGAAGGAGAAATTCTGATTGGTGGAGCAAAAATAACAAATATCTCCACCGAAGAATTGATGAAAAATATAAGTATGGTATTTCAAAATGTGTATTTGTTTGAAGATACAATTATGAATAATATTCGTTTGGCAAAGCCAAATGCCAGTGATGAGGATATTATATCCGCTGCAAAAAAAGCGCACTGTCATGACTTTATAAAAAGCTTGCAAAAAGGATACGAAACTAAAATTGGTGAAGCGGGTAGCACTTTATCCGGTGGAGAAAAACAAAGAATAGCGATAGCTAGAGCAATACTCAAAGATGCTCCCATTGTGATTTTAGATGAATTTACCAGTGCTTTAGATGTAGAAAATGAACGCAATATTTTGCAAGCCATCGATAATTTAGTACAGAATAAAACAGTTATTATGATTGCACACAGGTTAGAAACTGTTAGGAAAGCAGACAACATCATTGTTTTAGATAAAGGGGAAATAGTACAGGAAGGAACGCATAATGAGCTTATAACTCAAGATGGGATATATAAATCATTCATTTCAATAAGAGAGCGAGCAAATAAATGGAGTTTTAAGTAAATACATCCATTTTGATGTTTGACTAAATAAATGAGTATTTAATGGGAGATGACGATGTTTTTTGATAATAAAAGTTTTTGAAAGTAACTTTTAACACAAAAATTAAATAATTCAATAACAATAAGAGTTAATTTGATTGTTATTTTCGGAGGACTTTTTACGCCAAAGTGTAGAAGTCCTCCTTTTTTATTCTCAGAAAACCATGATGTCATACGCAATAAAGGCAGCAAAAGAATCCATAAATCTTGAAAAAGAAATAAGAAAAAAGGTGAATAATATTTAGAAAAAGCAAATGGAATATGATTTTAAATAAGCTATAGCCAAGGTAAATTAAAAAGAAAAAGAAAGTATCATAGAAAAGATAAATGAGTATAAGCAAGACAGTGATAGTTTTAATAAAAAAAGACAAATGACTAAAGACTATTACAAAAATCAAGAAAGATAAGACCTGGTAAAAATATCTTATCCAAGCTATAATATGACCAAGAAAATAAAGGCAGATCTAGGAGGTAATAGAGATGAATAAAAGGCAAGAGCTAATAGATGAACTCATAAAAGCAAATAAAGACGGAACATACAAAACATATAAAAGCACAGAAGAAATAAAAGCAAAGAACAACGAAGAAATAAAAGTTTTATATTCCAACATGAAAAACTATCTATCAG
>NZ_KV821199.1:0-605 GCF_001815585.1 Anaerococcus sp. HMSC075B03 | reverse complement strand
TATATTCCAACATGAAAAACTATCTATCAGACAAAAGAACACATACAAACTACTAAAGGTGGAAAGGTAGTTTAAGCTATTTAAAAGTATAAAAGGTACAAATACCTAAGAAAGCTATAAAAACATCAAAATAAAGCATTCCACCACCAAGAACAACCAAATAAAAACAATCAAAGGGAAGTATAGAAAAATTAAAGCCTATACTTCCCTTTTTTTAATTCAAACAAAGGAGAGAAAACATGATAAACGAAGAAATAAGCAAAGAAGCAGGTCAAGCAGCACAAACCATAATAACATACACAATAAAGGCAGCAAAAGAATCAATCAACTTAGAAAAAGAAATAAGAAAAAAGATGAATGATAATTTAGAAAAAGCAAACGGAAACTTAAAAAGCCTTATGGGCGATGAAATGAAAATAAAAGACCTCTACAAAAAAGGACAACTAGAAAACATAAGCATAGATCAAAGCGACCTCAAAGACTTAAAAAAAGAACTAAACAAACTTGGAGTAAGTTTCTCAGTAATGAAAAACAAAGAAACACAAAACTATGAAATATTCTTCCAAGCCAAAGACATAAAAGTAATGGAATATGCCTTTAAACAA